>JBHENV010000325.1:0-3725 GCA_046261895.1 Candidatus Limnocylindria bacterium | reverse complement strand
GGCGCGGATGCAGGCGGCCGTGGCCGCCGGCGGGCGGGTCGTCGATGACTCCAGTGCACCGGGCGCATGGATCCTCGCCGATCGGTCGGGCAACAAGGTCTGTATCGCCGCCTGGCCCGATGGCGCGGCGACGCCCGATTCGGACGAACCCGGCTGAGGACGGCGCTTATCGTGCCGGCGGCAGCGGATCACGAGGAGCGGCGAATGAGCGTGGATCGCGTCCGGACGAGCTTTGCGCGGCAGGGCTTGATGAGCACGCTCGGCGCAACGCTCGGTGAGAACGCTTCGGGGGCCGTCGAGATCTCAATCCGCCCGACTGCCGCGATCTCGCAGCAGCACGGGTTCGTTCATGCGGGAGCGGTGACCGCCATCGCCGACTCACCGCCACCCTCATGACCGTTCAGGACCGCGATGACATCCGTGACTGAGCGCCTGCACCGATGAGTTTCCGGACGATTGCCGGTCGAACGGGCGTGAGCAAGGTACGCGTCCACATCTCGACCTCGTTGGACGGCTACGTCGCCGGGCCGAACGAGACCATGGAGAATCCCCTCGGCGAGGGCGGCGAAGCGCTTCATGACTGGGCAGTCGTGCTGAAGGCGTGGCGCGAGCTCCAGGGCATGGAGGGCGGCGAGGAGAACGCCAGCGATGCGCTGGTGAGGGAGGAGAATGAGAACGTCGGCGCCGAGATCATGGGCCGCGGCAAGTTCGGCCCGCCGACCCGCGGGCCGTGGGGCGACGACCCCTGGCGGGGATGGTGGGGTGAGGATCCGCCCTTCCGCAAGCCGGTCTTTGTCCTGACGCACCATGAGCGCGAGCCGCTGACCCTGTCGGACACGACCTTCACCTTTGTGACCGATGGAATCGGCGCCGCTCTGGAGCGAGCGCGGGAGGCGGCCGGAGACAAGGATGTCTTCATCGGCGGCGGTGCCGAGACGATCAACCAGTACCTGGCCGCCGGCCTGGTTGACGAGCTGGAGCTGCACATAGCTCCGATCGTTCTCGCCGGCGGCAAGCGCCTGTTCGGCGGTGTCGGCCCGGATCTGAAGCTTGAAGCGCTCCGCACGGTCGAGGCACCCGGAGTTGCGCACCTGAAATACCGCGTCGTGAAGTGAGTGGCGCCGTCGCGTCACACGGGCCGTCACACGCTCGATCTCGATCCTGCCGCCTATCGGTCCCAACAGACGGGACCCGGCAGACGGAAGGAATACCGATATGACCTCCACCACCACCGAGCTCGGCACACCGCAGCGACAGGCCACCACAATCGCCCTTCGGCGCATGGCGCTGACTGTCGGGTCGGTCTTGGCCGCCATCGGCTCACGATGGAATGACTTTGTCGACTCCGGACAGCTGGGTCCGGACGTCGATCGGACGATCGGGCGGCACACCGGCGCGCGAACCTAGCCCTTGCCACATCCCCGTTCGCGAACGCACGATAGGCCGATGGGCCTGGCGATCAACCTTCTGGGTGCTCCCACCGTCGAGCAGGACGGCGCGCAGCGGCATCCGCCGCGCGGTCACAAGCCATGGGCGCTGCTCGCGCTGCTCATCCTCTCGGACGTGCCGCTGTCACGACAACGTCTTGCGGCCCTGCTCTTCGGCGATGCGGACGACCCGCTCGGCTCTCTGCGCTGGAACCTGGCCGAGCTCCGCAAGCTGCTTGGCCCGCAGGTGACGATCGAGGGCGATCCGGTTCAGTTTGGGGTGCCCGCCGGGACGCAGATCGATGTCCGAACACTCGTCTCGGGAACCTGGGTCGAGGCGCTCAATATCGGCGGGCTCGGTCGTGAGCTGCTGGAGGGTATCCAGCCGGCGACCGACGCCGCGTTCGAGGCCTGGTTGCTGGCGGAGCGCGGCCGCTTCGCCGGAGTCGCGTCCGGCATGCTGCACGAGGCAGCGGTCGCGCGGCTCGCCGCCGATGACCCGCGCTCGGCGGTGGAGCTTGCGACGAGGCTGGTCGCGCTCGACGAGTACGACGAGGTGGCGCAGGAGCTCCTCATTCGCGCGCACGTCGCGGCCGGCAGTGAGGCCGATGCACGTCGCTACCTGGCGACCGTCCTCGAGCGCTTCCGGCGCGACCTGGGCGTGGATCCATCAGCGGCGCTCGTGCGTGCGGCGGATCCGATGACCGGCACGCTGGCTTCTCGCCCAGGGGTAGGGACTCGGGCAACAGCCGACTCCCTGATCGCCGCCGGCGAAGCGGCGATCGCGGCCGGCGCCATCGAGGCCGGCCTCGACACTCTGCGCCGCGCCGTCGCCGACGCCGAGGACTCCGGCGAGCCGTCCCTCGCGGCGCGCGCGCTCGTGGCGCTAGGCGAGGCCTACATCCACGGCGGACGCGGCCGGGACGCCGAGGGAGCGACCGCCCTTCACGCCGCCCTGGCGGTTGCCGAGGAGACCGGCGACCTCGCGTTGATCAGCGAGGCCTGCCGCGAGCTCGGCTACGTAGAGATGCTCCGCGCCCGCTATGACCGTGCCGATGCGTGGCTGAAGCGCGCGGTCGACGCGGCTCCGGACGACGGCCTCCACGCGGCGGCGCTGGGCGTCAGCGGATCGGTGGCGAATGATCGTGGCCGGACCGAGGAGGCGATCGAGCTGCTGACGCGGTCCGCGGCCGAGGCCGCTGGGCTCGATAAACCGCGGCTGACGGGCTGGGCATACACCTTCCTGGGTCGCAGTCACCTTCTGCGCGACGAAGTGACCGATGCCCGTGCCGCGCTCGAGCGCGCGATGGAGGCCGTCCGAAGGGCCGGGTGGATGACGTTCATCCCGTTTCCGCAGTCGCTGCTCGGTACGGTGAACCTGGCGGAGGGACGCATCGGCGAGGCCAGGGACGCATTCGAGGCCGCGTTCGCGCTGGGCTGCCAGATCGGCGATCCGTGTTGGGAAGGGATGGGGGCGCGCGGCATCGGCCTGGTGAAGATCGCGGACGGCGACGTCGCGGAGGGCATCCGCTGGCTCGATGATGCCCGGACCCGCTGTGTCCGCATCCCCGACGCCTACCTGTGGATCCATGGCTACTGCCTCGACGCGCTCTGCGAACAGGGGATCGCTCATGGCGTGAAGGGCACCGACCGATGGATCGCCGACCTCGAGGCGGTCGCGGCCCGAACCGGGATGAACGAGCTGCTCGTCCGTGCGCAGCTGCACCGCGTCGCCTTGGGCATGCCCGGCACGCGCGAGTCGGCGGCCGTCTTCGCGGCGCGCATCGACAACCCGGCCATCCTGCGCCGGGTTCGCGAGGAGGCTCCCGTCGCGGCCTGACGCCGCTGAAACGTTGGCGCCTGCCTGCACTGCGATCGCCGGACGCGTTCCCCGAGGTCGGCATTTCGGTGGCGACGCCTGCCGCCGAAATGGTGCATGCCGGCGGGGCTCTTTATCAGTCGCAGACCTTTTTTCCGCGTCGGCAAAGGTCCTCTGCCCAGGTCGCAACCGCCGCGGAGCGCCGCGATCGCCTTGCGACGGATGGTTCGCATTGTGCGCATGTCGGCATCTACAAGCTGGCAGCGCGCTGGTGCGACACACCGAGAAGCTCGCCCGCGTCCCGCAGCGGGATGCCGGACTTCTGAAGGATCGAAGGGTTTCAAGGAGCCGATGCCCTATGAACGCACGGGGAAATGAGCGACCCGGCTACCATCGACCGGTGACCCAGCGAACCCCTGACCCCAGCCCGAACGGCGACTTCGTCCACCTCCACGTCCACTCCGAGTTCAGCCTTCTGG
>JBHENV010000324.1:0-9016 GCA_046261895.1 Candidatus Limnocylindria bacterium | reverse complement strand
GCGGAGGCATCCGAACTGGAGACGCCGATCGAGACCGGTGGACCGATGGGGGCCGACGATCGGCTGCGCCTGCCGGCACGACGAGGGGCGGCGCGCCAACGAGCGCGCCCTGGCACTGACCGATAACCCGGCCGAGCGCCGGCTCCTCGAGGAGCGCCTGCGCTGAAACCATTGTGGGGCGGTGGGAGGATCACAGCGAGTGTGCGCATGAGCGCTTCACCGGCCCACGCCGGCGGTCGCAGGTCCATGCTGCATGGCGGGGGTGAATCAGGGGCTGCCAAGCCACCCGGCGGTGGCGCGCGTCGCCGGGGTGTGCGCGTCGCCGGCGTGTGAATGGGGGCGCGCGGCCGATCGGGCGCGCTGCACCATCGGCATTTCGGGGGCTCAGGCAGGTAGGGGGCGCTCCGAAGGACCGACGTAGCGAACGTCGGGGCGGATGAGCACGTTGGCCTCGGCCTGCTCGAGGCAGTGGGCCGTCCACCCGGCGTGGCGCGCCAGCGCGAAGGTCGCCGGAAACAGATTCGGCGGCAGCCCGACGCCCTGCAGGACGGCGGCCGCGTAATACTCGACGTTCGTCTTGATCGGATAGTCCGGCTTGAACTCGGCGAGCACGCGCAGGGCGATCTCCTCGACGGCCACCGCCTTGTCGAGCCAGTCGGTCATCCCGGCCTGGCTCTCGGCCACCGCACGCAGGGCGGCAGCCCGCGGATCGTAGGCCCGGTACACGCGATGGCCGAAGCCCATCAGCCGCTCCCCGCGCCCGAGCATGGCCCGGATCCACGCCTCCGCCTGGTCGATGGTGCCCATCTCGTGCAACTGGTCGACCACCTCGGCCGGCGCGCCGCCGTGCCACGGGCCCTTCAACGCGCCGATGGCTCCGGTCACCGCGCTGGCAATATCGGAATGAGTCGAGATGATGACCCGCGCCGCGAAGGTGGATGCGTTGAAGCCGTGCTCGGCCCCCACGATGAAATAGGCATCCAGCGCCCGCGCAGCCGCCGCCCCCGGTCGCTCGCCGCGCAGCTGGTAGAGGAACCCCTCGGCCAGGCCGAGCGATGGATCGGGCTCGATCGGCTCCAGGCCGTCCCTGAGGCGGGCGAAGGCGGCCAGGGCGGACGGCGCGAACCCGGTCAGGGCGCGCGCCTGCTCGACGGTCGGCGGCCACACGCCGCCGGTGAATGCGCCCCAGGCCGAGACGGCCGTGCGCAGCGCGTCCATCGCGTTCGATGCGGCCGGCAGGCGACGCAGGACCTCGGTGACGGGCTCGGGGATGGTCGAGCACGCCAACCATGCACCGGTCCGCCACTGACCGGTCCAGAGCAGCTCCGCCACCTGTGCATACGAGCCATGCTGGACGAGCTGGCCGATCGGATAGCCGCGGTAGTGCAGCCGGCCGATCTCGCCGTCAACGTTCGCGAGGGCCGTCTCGCCGGCCAGGACACCCTTGAGCCCGGGAGAATGGCTGCGATAGGTGTCGTTCATGCGTGGCTCAAGTCTAGCGGCGGGTCGCCGTAACGATGTGCGCGCTGCCGGCGTCTTTGGGCCCTCGCCAGGTTCGGCTCACCGCAGGAGACGATCACCATGCAGCTTCACCGTTCGGCTCCGCTCGTCCTTGTGGCCATGCTGCTCAATGGCTGCATCGGCGGCAGCGGCGGACCGTCGACCACCGCGCCGACCACCCCGTCGACCTCCCTCCCCGATGCGTCCGGGCCCGGCCACGGTTCCCCGACTGCACCGGCCGCCGCCACCATCGAGCCGGTGCCATCCGCCGCGCTTGGCGCGTTCAGCTGCGATCTGCCGGTGGTGGAGGACGCAAGCGTCGCACTGGCCAACATCACGGACCTCCGAGTCGGTACGCATGCCGGCTACGACCGCGTTGTCTTCGAGTTCGCCGATGGCCTGCCGGAGATCACCCTCGACCGCGCCGCACCGCCGTTCAACCACGACGCGTCGGGCCTGCCGATCCAGGTCGATGGTTCCAGCTTCCTGAGGTTGACCATGCGTGGTGGGACCAAGCAGACGGCCGGCGGCACGAGCAGCTACAGCGGGCCGACGGATCTCGATCCCGCCTTCGCCGCGCTCGTGGACGTCGTGGAAGGCGGCGACTTCGAGGCCCAGAGCACGTGGTATCTGGGTCTGTCCAAGGAGGCCTGTGTGCGCGTGCTGAGCCTGACGGACGACGGTGCGCCGCGGCTCGTCATCGACCTGGAGCACTGAGCGTTAGACGATGCGGAGGCCGTCCTGGAACACGGCGTCGATCCGGTCGGACAGGGTCGCCAACTCGAGCGCGTCCCCGTCGACCACGACGAGATCCGCGCGCTTCCCCGGTTCGAGCGTGCCCAGGTCGTCCGCCAGCCCCATCAGCTCGGCCGCTGAGCGCGTCGCCGCCTGGATCACGTGCATAGGTGCCATGCCGCCCTCCTCCATGAGTGCCAGCTCCCGGAGGTTGTTGCCGTGCGGCGTGACCCCGGAGTCGGTGCCCATGGCGATCTTCACTCCGGCTGCCACGGCCTTCGCGAACGAGGCCCGGTGAATCTCGACGACCTCACGCGCCTTGGCCACAGATGCATCGGGGATGGCGGCGCCCGCCTCAGCCGCGTCGATCACGCCTCGTGGCGCCACCAGGGTCGGGACCAGCCAGGTGCCGTGGTCGAGCATCAGGCTGATCGCCTGGTCGTCGAGGTAGATCCCGTGGTCGATTGAGCGGATGCCTGCGCGGATGGCGTTCTTGATGCCGGCCGCCGCCTGGGCGTGCGCCATGACCGAGATCCCGGCGGCATTCGCCTCGTCGACGAGGGCCTCCAGCTCCGCAGGCCGGAAGTGGGCGTGGCTCGGCTTGTCGCGCGGTGAGAGAACGCCGCCGGAGACCGCCACCTTGATGACGTCCGCACCCATGCGCACCAGCTCACGCACCTTGAGACGCATCTCGTCGGCGCCGTCCACGATCGTGTTTGGCACACCCGGATGCGATTCGAGCCTGAGGTTCACCCCGGATGGCATCCACCCGTCGCCGTGCCCGCCCGTCTGGCTGATCATGCCGAGGCTGATCTGCATGCGAGGCCCGCGAATCAGGCCATCGACGACCGCCTGCTTGATGCCGAGGTCTGCGCCACCGGCATCCCGGATCGTGGTGATTCCGACCCGCAGCGTCGCCTCGAGATTGTGCATCGCCTCGTAGAAGCGGTAGCTGAACGGCGTCTGGAGGCGCCGCATCGTGTCGATCGTGCTGAAGGTGACGTGGGTGTGGCAGTCGAACAGCCCCGGCAGGATCGTCTTGCCGGAGATATCGGGGCGCTCGTCTGCGTCGACGTCCGAGCCGATCGCGACGATGCGGCCGCCCTCGACGGCGACGTCGGCCTCGAAGGGATCGGCCCCCGTCCCGTCGAGGACGCGTCCGGCCGCCAGTAGGATGCGTGTCATTGGGGCGAGGCTACCAGCGGAGGGAGAGTCCGGTAGCATCGGCCCCGCAATCCCACCCAGGAGAAACGATGCCCGACCGACCGAATCCGCCTTCAGGCGATCTCGACCTGACGAAGACGTACCGCGCGCGCTTCAAGACCGAGAAGGGCGAGATCGTGGTGGAGCTGTATGCCGATCGCGCGCCTCTCGCCGTCGAAAACTTCGTGAACCTCGCACGGGCGGGTTTCTATGACGGAACGACGTTCCACCGCGTCATCGGTGGATTCATGGCCCAGGGCGGCGATCCGACCGGAACCGGCACCGGTGGCCCCGGATACCAGTTTGGCGACGAGTTCCATCCCTCGCTGCGACACGATGGAGCGGGCATCCTCTCCATGGCGAACGCCGGCCCCGGCACGAACGGCAGCCAGTTCTTCATCACCCTCGGCCCCACGCCACACCTCGACAACCGGCACAGCGTATTCGGCCGGGTGACGGATGGGATGGAGGTCGTGCGGGGGCTTCGCGAGCGCGATCCACAGCGCGATCGGAACCCCGGCGACCGCATCGAGACGATCGAGATCACCGAGGCCTGACCGGGCAGAGTCGCCGGCGGCTTCGCCGCTCTGCCCGTCGACTTCAGGCGGTTGAGGCGGCCGGGGCTCACGCCTCTTCGTCATTGGCCTCGAGAATCTCGTCGATCGGTTCGGCCTGGTATCGGTCGATCCAGCGCAGGACCTCGTCGGCATAGTCTCCCGATGAGTTGTAGGCAATCAGCGCGCGGCGGAGCTCGCCGCGGTCCCGGTAATCGCCGGGCTCGCGCAGGCAGAGATGGGCGACCTGAGCGATGCCCGCCACCACCGGCCAGTCAACCTCGCATGACCCGATGACGCCTGGGGCGGCGCCAGAGGCCGATCGATACGCGTCATGGGCAACCCGCGGCACCCGTCCACCGAGCGGTGGTGCCAGCTCCAGTTGCGCCAGCGTGTACGCCGCGAGCGCTCCGACACCGACGAGCAGCACAGCCGCCAAGATCGTCGAGCTGATTCGCCGCGCCGTCGATGGTCGCCGAGCTGGTGACATGCGACCGAGGGTGCCACAGATCGGTCCCGGGCGCGCCGCCGCCTCCGGGAGTCGGGTCAGGCAGCCCGCGGCGGCTCGTACAGCAGGGCGAACGTGGTGGCCGGATCAGGCGCGAATGCCATGCGCGTGTTGCAGGCGCTGCAGACGAGCTCGTCATCGGTCTCGTCAACCGAGAAGACGACCTCGTCGCCGCACCATGCGCAGTCGAGAAGAATGTTCATGGGCGCAGAATGCGGACGCGTTGTGACAACTAGCGTGTCGCGATCAACGCATTGCTCCAGGACGATTCGGTCATGTGAAGGTCGGCCGCGGATGTCGTACCCTATCGGTGTCGGTTGCAAGGCTGGGACGCCCTGCACCGATGCTTGCCGGAACGGTCCGGCGAGAGTACGCGCGCTCCCGGACAAGGTCACAGCTCTATCGTGCGCGCCCCTCGCGTCCCCACATCCTCCTTCGTATCCGATTGGCGAGCCTTCGCTGCCCGTCCGTACCGTCCCTTCCGGATCCTCGCCGTCGCGCAGGGCTTCATCGGCGCGCTGACCGGCCCGGCGATCACCATTCCGCTCCTGCTGGCGCTCGGTGCCCACCCCGCGCTGGCGACGGCCATCGCCGTGGTGCCGGCGGCGGGCACCATGAGCCAACGCTGGCTGCCGAACATGCTGGAGCGCACCGACGGCAACCTCCGCGGGATCGTCATCCTGTTCGCAACGATCGGCGATCCACGTGGCTTCCTGCTCGCCGGCGCGGTGGCGCTGACCGCGATCGGCTGGCTTCCGGCATGGGCGGCGATCACCCTGATCGGCATCGTCGGCGGCCTGCTCGGCGCGCTTGGCGCGATCGCCTACAGCCTCCAGCAGTCGTGGTACCAGATCATCCTGCCCGACGACCAGCGCCGGCTGGTCGCGCCGCGGCTCGGCGGCATCACCCTCGGTATCGGCTCGGTGATCCTGCTGCCGATTGCGTTGACGATCGACAGCCTGGTGGACATGGTGGGGCTATGGGCCTACGCCGCGCCGCTCTTGATCTCGGGCGTGGCCGGGATGGTGCCGCTCGTCGTCCTGCGCAAGCTTCAGGCCCCCGGTCGCATTCGGGTTCCGAGTCAGATGCCCTGGCAGAGTGACGCGCAGGCGCGCCTTCGGCGCCACGGCAACGTCATGACCCTCGCGCTGCTGTCGGCGGGCCTCTCGCCGTTCCTGTCCGTCTACGCGATGACGGTGCTCGGCACGGGCGCCGGGTTCGCGATCTCCATCAGCGCCATCAGCTCCGGCACGCTCGTCCTCGCCTCGCTCTTCGTCAGCAGCCACCTGCGTGGCGGCTCCTCGTCGCGGCTGCTGCGCACCTCCTTCCTAGTGCGCGGCTTCGCCCTCTTCCTGGGCCTCGCTGCTCACCCGATCAACCCGCTGGCACCGGCGGTCCTGGTCGTCGTCGCCATCCTCATGGCAGCCGGCGACACGGCCGGACAGCTCGCCGCCAACGAGCGCCTCTTCCGGCTCGCCACCGGACCCGGCGTGCTTGCCTTCCAGATCCACTTCGTGGTCCGCACCGTCGGTGCCTATACCGGCGGCGTGGCCGTCTCCTCGATCATCATGCTGCTCGGCGGCTATCCGGCCTTCGCCATCCTGTTCGTGTGTGCCGGCATCGGCCGATTCACCGCGGCCCGGGTCATCGAGGTGTCAACGGCGCAGGGGCAGGCGCAGGTGCAGTCGCAACCAACCGCAGCCCGGCCGATGACGGGCTGACCGAGCTGGTCACCGGGATCTGATCTTCAAGATCCGGGCAGAGGTCGTTTGCGTAATTGCGCAAGTTCTGAGATGCTTGCGACAATGCCTGTCACAACGACTGCCGATGCCACCCGCGAGCGCGCGGCAGGCATCGCTCGTGCACTGGCCGATCCCAAGCGGCTGTGCGTGCTCGAACAGCTGGCCGACGGTGAGCGGAGCGTGAGCGATCTATCACGCGACGTCGGATGCCAGGTGCCGAACATGAGCCAGCATCTGACTGTTCTGCGGACGGCGGGGCTTGTGGCCAGCCGCCGCGATGGAAATACCGTCCTCTATCGGCTCGTGGACGCCCGCGTTCTCGACGCCTACCGATTGTTGCAACAGGTCGCCGGCTGACGCCGGAGCTGACCAGGAAAGGAAATTGATGTCCGCCAAAGTTCAAGAGGTCACCGACGCAACCTTCGACGCCGATGTGCTCCAGAGCGAGAAGCCGGTCGTGGTCGATTTCTGGGCCGAGTGGTGCGGGCCGTGCCGCATGGTCGCCCCGGAGATCGAGAAGCTTGCCGCCAAATACGCCGGAACCGTCGAGGTCCGCAAGCTCGATGTGGATGCCAACCCGCAGACGGCGATGAAGTACGGGATCATGAGCATCCCGACCGTGGCGCTCTTCGCCCCCGGCGAAGCGCCAAAGGCCGCGGTCGGATTCCGACCCGCGGAGGCGCTGGAAGAGGCGTTCGGCCTGTTGAATCTCGGCAACGGAGCCGGCGCCTAGCAGGGTTCGCCTGCCGCGATTCAGCGAGGACCAGCGCGCCGGAACCCTGATCAATTGTCGCGATCTATCGAGGACCGATGAGCCTGAGCCGCGCCCCGCTGCGCGACGCAGGCTCACCCAGCCGTCATGGCTCGCGGGAATCGCGCCTGCCCTCAGCGTCGGGCGCAACGCAACGGCGAGCTGCTTGGCGCAACGGCTGAAGGCTCGGCATACTGCGCGCTCATGGCCCGACCCTCCCACCGTCCCGCGTGACGCCCAAGCCCGTGCGTCGCTCGCTGAACGCGGTCCTGATCGGCACCTTCACGCTTCGCTTCAGCACCGGGCTGACCGGCGCGCTCCTGGTGTACTACCTCGCCGAGCTCGAGGTGTTCGGGGCGCGGCGAGAGGTGACCGCCTTCGAGGTCGGCCTGCTGACCGCGACGTTCTACCTCGCCGAGCTGATCCTCTCGCCGCTCTTCGGGCTGCTCTCTGACCGGATGGGATCGCGGCCGGTGATGCAGTTCGGGCCGATCTTCGGCGCCGTCGCCGTCGTCCTGACGGCGCTGACCACCGACCTGTTCCTGCTGGGCGGGACGCGCTGGCTGGAGGGCGCCGCCGCCGCGGCCAGCATTCCCTCGATCCTGGGCTACATTGCGCTCGCCACGTCCCACGACGAGGGCCTCCGCGGGCGAACCGTGGCGCAGTTCGAGGCGGCCACCCTGGCAGGGATCGGGCTTGGCCTCGTGGCCGCGGGCGGCCTGTGGGCGCTGCTCGACCGCAACGCCTTCTACCTCAACGCCGTGCTCTATGGCGTGAGCTTCCTGATCTACCGGTACGGCGTCACCGAATCCCGCGAGGGCAGCTCCGCCGAGCAGCGGCGCGAGCTGGTGGAGATCGGGGCCGGCGGCGTGACCGGAGTGGCACGCGGCTTCGACCTCGCCCGCTACCGCTCGGTGCTGACCAGCCGATCGGTCTGGCTGCTGGCACCGACCTGGATCGCGGTCAATGCATTCATCGGAGCGTGGACGAGCCAGTCGATCTTCCAGCTCGTCGACGAACGCCGGCCCGGCTTCGAGGACCAGCTCCTGATGGGAGGCTTCGAACCGGCGCAGGTCAGCATCGGCCTCGGGGTTGCCCTGCTGGTCTTCTTTGCCGGGCTCTTCTACTGGGGCAATCGGTTCAAGCGCTACCGTCGCACGACCATCATGGGCATCGGCATCGGCGGCGGCCTGCTCATGGTCGCCGCGGCCGTTGGCCTGAACCACTCGGAGACGTGGGGCGCCGTCGCCCGCCTCGGTCTGGGCGTCATCGCCGCCGGCGGGCTCTTCGTCCTCGCCGGGGCCACGCCGGCGGCGCTCGGCATGCTGGCTGATATCAGCGAGGAGCATCCCGATGACCGCGGCGTGATCATGGGGCTGTACTCGGTCTTCCTGGCCGTGGGGCAGGTGGTCGGCTCGCTCTCGGGCGGCGGTGCCGCCGAGTGGCTCGGGGTCGACGGCCTCCTCCTGGTGTCGGCCGCATTGTTGGCAGTGGCCTTGCTCCCCCTGCGCTGGCTGCGGCGCTCGGAGCACCTGGTCGGCATTCGCCCGGGCGTCCCGCGACCGGCCCCCGGCTGAAGATGGTGAGCTATCCCGACGGCGATGCCCTGGTACCGGAGATCTTCGACGAGCACACCATCGTGTTTCTCGTCCGGCCCCACGACGCCCCCAGTTTCACCGAGGATCAGCTGGATCGGCTGCAGGTCGAGCACCTCAGCTATCTGCGCGGCCTCATGCGGCAGGGGGCGCTCGTCGCCAACGGACCGCTCGTCGAGCAGACCGACGAGCGGCTGCGCGGTATGTCGATCTACCGTCTGCCGCTGGCCGAGGCGCTCGAGCTGGCGAATGCGGACCCGATGGTTCGGGCCGGACGCCTGGGGATCGACGGCGCGCGCTGGTTGACCGCGAGCGGCGACGTCGTGCTCGGCCGATCCTGACGAGCGCTGCGTCGGCCCGCGTCCGCCGGGGGGCCTGACACCCTGCCGCGCCACCCGCACCGCGGGGCTGGCAACCATGGAGAGCGG
>JBHENV010000323.1:0-3189 GCA_046261895.1 Candidatus Limnocylindria bacterium | reverse complement strand
CTGGATCTGCTGCGGACGCGGCACCCGGACGGCGGACGCCTCGTGCTCGGCAGCCACGGCAACCTGATCAGCCTCATGCTCCAGGCGCTCGAGCCCGCGGTCGACTTCACGTTCCACATGGCGATGCCGACGCCTGCCCTCTATCGCCTCAGCCATGACGGCCTCCGCTGGCGGATCACCGGAGGTCGGCGCTCGCTCAACTCGCGGCTGAGCACACCGGCCGGCCTGCAGATCACACTCTTCCAGGAGCTCGACCGCAGTCCTCGCTGAGGTCGCACGGGAAGCGGGACCGATGACGCGCGACTGGATCCTGCACGTCGATCTCGACGAGTTCATCGCCGCCGTCGAGATCCTGCGCCGCCCGGAGCTGCGCGGCCGGCCGGTCGTCGTCGGGACGTCAGGTGACCCGACGAGGCGGCGGGCCGTGGTGGCCACCGCGTCGTACGAGGCGCGACGGTTCGGCGTTCGCTCCGGCATGCCGTTGCGGACGGCGGCCCGTCGTTGCCCGCAGGCGGTCTTCCTGGCATCCGACCCGCCGGCGTACGAGGCGGCGTCGGCCCAGGTCATGTCCGCCCTCCGCGCGCTCCCCGTGCGCGTGGAGGTCTACGGCTGGGATGAGGCGTTCCTGGGCGCCACCACGAGCGATCCCGAGCGCCTGGCGGCCGAGATCCAACGAGCCGTGATGGCCGCAACAGGCCTGGCATGCTCGGTCGGCATCGGTGACAACAAGCACCGCGCGAAGCTGGCCACCGGGTTCGCCAAGCCGGCCGGGATCTATCGGCTCACGGGCGAGAACTGGACGGCGGTGATGGCCGAGCGGCCGGTCGATGCGCTGTGGGGCATCGGTCGAAAGATGTCCAGAAACCTCGCTCAAGCAGGGATCGTGACGGTCGCGCAGCTTGCCGCCGCCGATGAACGTGAGCTCGCCGCCCGGTTCGGTCCGAGCATGGGACCCTGGTACCGGCAGCTCGGCCTCGGCGGTGGCGGTACCGAGATCGTCACGGTTCCGTGGGAGCCACGCTCCCGAAGCCGCGAGACCACGTTTTCGGAGGACCTCGTCGAGCGAGCTGACATCGCGCGGGAAGTGGATGGCCTGGCGAGGGAGCTGGCACACGAGGCCGCTTCAACGAGCCGGATGGTGATGCGGGTCGCGGTGAAAGTCCGATTCGCCCCGTTCTTCACCCATATCCGCAGCATGACCCTGTCGGTACCGACCGACGATGGCGACGAGATTGCCCAGGCGGCCCTGATCGTGCTGGATCGATTCGACGGCACGCGGCCGGTGCGTCTGCTCGGAGTCCGGGTGGAGTTGACCCGAGCGGATGAACAAGACGCGTGACCCGTTCCGGGTCAGCCGGCGCCCACGACGCGCCAGTGGATGGGTCGCTCGGGCTCCCCGGCGCGGCAGCTGATCGCACGCGGCGGTTCCGAGCCCTCTGCGACCAGGTCGAAGCGATGCGCCACGCCATCCGGCGCGGCGAGCGTGACCGCCGCGTGCCCGGCATCCGTCTCGACGGTTTCGAGGCGCACGTCTGAGATGCCGGCGAGGTCGAAACGGAGCCGGAGCTGTTGCTCGGCGACCTGCGCGGGCGGTGGCCACGCCGATCGACCACGCAGGAGCGACGGGTCCAGGCGGCCATCCAGGTAGGCATCGGCGAGGCGCGGACCATCGGCTGCGGTGACGCGACCGTAGACGATGCCGTCGGGCAGGCACACGAGGTTGCCGGCGAACCGATGCCCGCCGAGGTGCGTGCACTCCCACACGCGCTCTGCGTAATCGGCCGCCAGCGCGGCGGTGAGCGCCCGGCCGCGCAGCGCGCAGCAGGCGTCCCGCTTGCCGTTGGTGCAGACCAGGAAGATCGGGTCGTTCATGGCGGCGCCGAACTCGGCGACCGGCGCATCGGCGATGGAATTCATGGCGAGCTCGGAGAGGCGGGTCACCGTACGGATCGCCATGTGGCGGGTGGCGGTATCGACGAGGATCACGCGCCGGATAGCATCGGCCGCAGGGTCACCCTCGCGACGCCTGATCAGCAGCACGCGCACACCCCGTGCCTTGGCGACGGCCGCGAAGTCCGCGCCCAGCACCTCTTTCACCGCATCGGCCCCCCAGGCACTGCGGTCCTCGACCAGCAGCCAGCGCACGCGCTGATCGACACTGCCGATCATCGGCTCGCCGAGCTCGTCGGCCAGCGCCGAGCACCGCATCGGCCCCTGCATGGTCATGCGGCTTCGGCGTCCGGGATCTTCTGCAGCGAACGCACCGGGGAGAGCAGCACCGGGAGGAATCCGACGAACGAGCCGATGGCGCCGACCCAGATCGTTGCCTGCAGCCCGATCGTCCCGCCCAGCACGCCGCCGAGGATGGAGCCGATCGGGATGGTGCCCCACACGATGAACCGCATCGTGGCGTTCATGCGGCCCTGCATCCGCTCCGGCGTGATCGCCTGGCGCAGGCTGACCTGGTTGATGTTGTAGATCACGGCCGTCGCCGCACCGATGACGCCGCCGGCGATGAGGAACGGGACGGGCGCCTCGCGCGGCGCGATGGCGACGGCAAGGAGCGAGAACGACGACACGAATGCGCTCCACACGATCGTCGGTCCCAACCCGATCCAGCCGGCCATTCGGCCTGCGCCGATGGCACCGAGGAAGACCCCCACGTTCGCGATGGCGAAGATGATTCCGAGTGTCCCTGCATTGATCCCCAGCTCTCGCACGACATACAGCACCAGGATCACCTGACCGATGTTCCCGAACAGGTTGAGCGTCCCGGTGCAGGCCGCGATGTAGCGCAGGTAGCGATGGCCGAGGACGTAGTGGAGGCCTTCCGCAGCCTCGCGACGCATCGAGGGACGGGCACCGGTCGCCCGATCGTGCGGCTCCGTCAGCGCCTCGGGGCGGCGAAGGAAGAGCAGCATGATCGCCGCGCCGACATACGAGAGCGCATCGAAGAGGATGGCGAACGGCGCGCGCACCAGCTCCACCAGGAAGCCCGCCACGCCGGGACCGATGACCGACGACGCCGAAAGCGAGAGCTCGAGCTTGGAGTTGCCCTCGACGAGCTGGTCGCGCTCCACCACGGCGGGCAGGTACGACTGGTAGGCGACGTCGAAGAAGACCTCCAGGCAGCCGGCCGCGAACGCCACGATATAGAGCTGCGGGATCGAGAGCCATCCGCCGACGAAG
>JBHENV010000322.1:0-2658 GCA_046261895.1 Candidatus Limnocylindria bacterium | reverse complement strand
GTCGCACCGGAGATCGGCGCCGAGGGCGGCGCCCTGACGGTCACCGTCGTCAGCGGCGCCACCGAGCGCATCGACGAGCTCGTCCTGCGCTGGCCGGCCGAGCTGAACGAGACGCTCTTCATCGCTCCCTTCGCGCCGAGTTGGGAGCGCATCGCCGACGGCGGGCCGCCGCTCGTGCAGCCGTGGACGAAGTGGGTGGTCGGTCCCGGCGAGAAGGGTGAGCCGGACGGCACGATCTCGATCGGCTGGGGACCGCTCTTGCCGGGAGCCACGCTCACCATCGAGCTCGACGTCGCGCGGCGGGCGGCAGGAGCGGTCGCGTTCGACTTCCAGATCCTCGCCGGCAACGACCTGCTCATCCTGGACGACGGCGAGCCGGCCGAGCTGCGCGTGGACGTCCCCTGATGCGACCCATCCTTCCTGCCTGGACCGAGTCCGACGCCGCGCTGCACGCCCGTCTCGGTGCTGCGATCGATCCCGATCGCAAGGTGCTCGGGGCGCTGGAGCGGATCGTGCCGCTCAGCGGCAAGCGCGTCGCGGACGTCGGCACCGGCATCGGCCACTACCCGATGCTCCTGGCACGACGCACCGGGCGGATGTACGGCGTCGAATCCGATCCGGCCCTGCGGGCCGTTGCGCGCCGGCGCGTCGTGGACTCTCACCAGCCGAACGTCCGGATCGTCGAGGGATCATCGGCCAGCCTCCCGCTCCGCGACGGTGCAGTGGACGTGGTGCTGAGCAGCCTCATCGATCCGGAGGACGCCTCACTGCCGGCAATCGCCGAGGCGCGACGCGTCCTGCGACCCGGTGGACGGCTGATCGTGATCGGTCACTATGGTCGCGATGACGTAGCGGCGCTGCTCGAGCCGGAGGTCATGGAGCACGCCATCGAGGCAACCCACCACCGCACCGGCTGGTGGCTGCGCAACGGCTTCAAGATCAAGGTGGTCCACGCGCGGCTTGATCTCGTCGACGACCGGACGGCGCACGACCTCCTTCCCCGCCTGTACGGAGACCGCGGGCGCGTGTACCTCATGGGTCCGCGTCGCACGTTCCTGCGGCTCAACCTCGGCCTCTTTCACCTTGCCACGGAACCCGCAACCTGAGCGCCAACCAGCGAAGGCATCCGTGTGCAGATTCGCTTGCGGCCACTGGAGTCGGCGGATATCATGCGCGAGTCCGAACGGCCAGGCTCTTCTCCCCCCGGAGCCTGGCCTTCGGCTTGCCCCGCCGGAGATCGAGCCGGTGCGATAATCCACCTGACCCCTCGGATTCAGGTTGAGGCACCACCCATGACGGCCACCACGCCACGCATGAAGATCACCTACGCCACCCTCTCCGCGGACAACGAGGAGCTCCAGTCGTCGTTCGATGCGGCCCTCGCGCGAGCCCGCAGCGAGCTGGGACGGGCCTATCCGATGCTGATCGGAGGCGAGGAACGCACGGCCACCGAGATGTTCGAGGACCGGTCCCCAATCGACACGGATCTCCTGGTGGCACGCTTCCCGATCGGCAGTCGCAAGGACGTGCGTGACGCGATCGACGCCGCCCGCGCCGCCTATCCGGCCTGGCGAGACACGCCATGGCGCGATCGGCTCGCCATCCTGCGTCGTGCCGCGGACCTCATCAGCGAGCGCCAGTTCGACTACGCCGCGCTCATGGCGCTCGAGGTCGGCAAGAACCGGCTCGAGGCGCTCGGAGACGTGGAGGAGACGGCGGACCTGCTGCGCTACTACGGCGACGAGTTCGAAAAGGCCGATGGCTTCGTGAAGCCGCTCGGATCCCTCTCGCCCACGGAGAAGACCCGCTCCGTCCTGCGCCCGTACGGCGTGTTCGGCGTGATCAGCCCGTTCACCTTCCCGATGGCGCTGGCCGGCGGACCCGCCGGCGGAGCCATGGTCGCCGGCAACACCGTCGTTCTCAAGCCGAGCAGCGACGCACCGCTGGCGGCCTGGAAGTTCGGGGAGGCGCTGCGCGACGCCGGCCTGCCTGACGGCGTGTTCAACCTCGTCACCGGCCCGGGCGAGACGGTCGGTGCCGAGCTCCAGGAGAACCCCGGCATCGACGGCATGGTCTTCACCGGATCGTACGAGGTCGGCATGAAGCTCTACCGCAGCTTCACGAAGGACTACCCGCGGCCGATCATCACCGAGATGGGCGGCAAGAACCCGGCGATCATCACCCGCAGCGCCGATCTCGACGAGGCAGCCGAAGGCGCGATGCGATCGGCCTTTGGCTTCGACGGCCAGAAGTGCTCCGCCCTCTCGCGGGTGTACGTGGACAGCTCGGTGGCCCGCGAGTTCGTCGACAGGCTGGTCGAGAAGGCGCGCGGCATCACCGTCGGCGATCCGACCCGGCGGGAGACCTGGATGGGACCGGTCATCAATCAGCGAGCGCTCGACACCTTCGCGAAGGCCGCCCGGGAGGCGGAGGCGGATGGTGGCACGATCGAGATCGGCGGCGAGGTGCTCGGCGACGGCGATGCCGAGCGTGGTTTCTTTCCCACCCCGACCGTCATCACCGGGCTGCCGCTGGACCATCGGCTCTTCCGCGACGAGCTCTTCGTACCGTTCCTCGTCGTCGGCGAGGTGGACTCGCTCGACCAGGCCATCGAGGAATCGAACGCGAGCGCCTACGGCCTCACGGCCGGCATCTTCA
>JBHENV010000321.1:0-12402 GCA_046261895.1 Candidatus Limnocylindria bacterium | reverse complement strand
CGGCCGGCAGCTTCCCAGACCCCTTCACGCTCGATCGACTCGAGCGCGGCCGCGGCGCCGCCGCCACCCTGTTTCATCGGCTCATCATGCAGGTCCGCTTCGGCGGCTGCCGTCGCTGTCGACGTGTCGATCGACCGCTCGCGCCGCACGGAGGTTGCTTTCCGGCCGATCTCGAGCCCCTTGAAGGCAGCCTGGCGGAGAAGGTCATCCGCCGTCCAGTCGGCGAACCCGACCCGGATGACGAGCTTCGGCTCCGCCCAGTGGGCTCCCTTCAGCCTGGGCACCGGATCCAGGACCGATCCGTCGCGCGCCAGCTCGTCGAGCATGGCGCGCAGCTCGCGGCGGGCGCGGGTACCGATCCCGCTGCCGACCTGGCCGGCATGCGCCCAGCGGTCCCCGTTCCTTACCGCGACGATCAGCGAGCCGAGGTCGCGGTGCGTGCCCTGCCCGTCGAGCCAGCCGACCACCACGACCTCCTGCTCGCGACGCAGCTTCACCTTGAGCCAGCTCCGAGCGCGACGCCCCGGCTCGTAGGGCGATCGGCGCAGCTTGGCCACGATCCCCTCGAGCTCCCGGGACCGCGCTGCCTCGGTGAAGGCAAGCCCCTCGGCCTCCACGTGGCTCGCGTAGCCGACGAGCGGGTGGGGGCGCAGGAGAGAGCGCAGCAGGCGCTTGCGTTCCTCGAGCGGGACGGCGAGCAGCGAACGACCCTCGAGGTGCAGCAGGTCGAACGCCTGGTAGACGGCCGGCGCGGGTGGCCCGTGGGCCTTCGTGCCCGGTGCTCGGCCCGTGCGGATCCCGGTGCGATCCTGGAGGAGGCTGAAGCTCGGACGACCCTCGGCATCGAGCGCCACCACCTCCCCGTCAACGATCGCATTCGTCGCCTCGATCCAGGGCGCGGGACCGGCAAGCTCGGGAAAGTAGCGTCCAGCATCCTGCTGGTTGCGCGTCCACAGCCGCGCCTGGCCGTCCCGCACCACCGCCTCGACCCGATAGCCGTCCCACTTGACCTCGAACAGCCAGGCAGGGTCGTCGAAGGCGGCGTCGGCCAGCGTCGCGCGCATCGGCGGGATGAAGTCGGGCATCGGCGCGTCGCGTGCGTCGCCGAGGTCGATCTCGGCCACCGGGCCCGGCGCATCGGCCCTGAATCGTTCCGGGGCGCCGTCCTGAACCTCGTCGTTGGTGCGGCCCGTCTTCACGCTGGCCGGGTGTTCTTCCGCATCCCAGCCGTCGACCGCGGTCCCGTCTCGCTTGTGAAGCAGGAGCCACTTCTCGCGACCGTCGTCTCCCCCGCGGCGGTTGTCGGTCCGCACGATCGTGAAGCGCCCTCGCACCTTCTGGCCGTGCATCACGAACTTGATCTCGCCATCGCGCAGCGCGGCGGACGGATCGGGGGTCTCCGACTCCGGCTCGTAGGTGCCCCAGTCCCACACGATCACGTCGCCGGCTCCGTACTGGCGCTCGGGGATGACGCCCTCGAAGTCGAAGTACTCGATCGGGTGATCCTCGGTCCGCATCGCCAGCCGGCGCGCCGATGGATCCAGCGTCGGACCCTTCGGGACGGCCCAGCTGACCAGGACGCCCCCGATCTCGAGCCGAACGTCGTAGTGCAGGGCGGTGGCGCGGTGGCGCTGGATCGTGAAGCGACCGCTGCGCTCGACGAGGTCGCCGGGGGAGGGCTCCGGGGTGACCTCGAAGTCGCGCTTGCGGCGATAGTCCTCGAGCGGCATCAGCCCCAGCGCAGCCGCCGGAGGTCGTTGAGCGTCCGCCAGATGACGGCGGCGCCGGCGTCGGAGAGCGCCCGTTCGCCGACCGCGGCTCCGGCCAGGACGCCCACGGGCAGCATGCCGGCCGCGTCAGCCGCCAGCATGTCCCAGGTCGAGTCACCGACATACCAGCAACCGACGGGATCGACCCCCAGCTCGAGTGCCGCCTTCAGGAGCAGGTCGGGAGCCGGCTTCGCATGCTCCACGGAGCTCCCGTCGACGATGCGCGGCCCATGCTCGAGCTCGAGGGCGTCAACCGACGTCGACACCTGTTCCGCGCGCGATGACGTGGCGATCGCCCACGTGACGCCGGCTCGATCCAGCATCGCCAGGGCGGCTCGAGCGCCAGGCAGCGGCTTCGGATCGCGGTTGCGCTCACCGAACAGCACCCCTGCTCGACGATCGATCGCCTCCGCCGCTGCGGCGTCGATCGGTTCACCCGCCTCCTCGGCCACCTCGCTGGCCAGCCGGCGTCCATCCATCCCGATCATCGGTCCCAGCCGGGCTCGTGGGACCGAGATATGGAACTCGGCGAAGACCGCCTCCCAGGCGCCGATCCGGGCGCCGACGGTATCGGCCAGGGTGCCATCGAGGTCGAAGATGATCGCAGAAGGCGGCGCAGCGGAGGGCATCGGTCGTACGATACCGGGCCGATGCCCGCCGCGTTCGCTCGCCACTGGACGCTCGACCCGCACGTCACGTTCCTCAACCACGGCTCGTTCGGGGCCACACCGATACCGGTGCTCGAGACGCAGACGATGTGGCGCGCTCGGATGGAGCACGAGCCGGTCGCCTTCTTCGCGCGTGACCTCGAACCCGCAGCAGACAACGTTCGGCGGGTGCTCGGCGACTTCATCGGTGCCGATCCGGAGGAGCGCGCACTCGTACCGAACGCAACCGCCGGCATCAACACCGTGGTCCGATCGCTGGACCTCGAGCCCGGAGACGAGCTGCTCACGACGGATCACGCCTACAACGCGGCCCGGACGACCCTCGAGGCTGCCGCTGCACGAACCGGGGCCCGTGTCCGCATCGCCAGCCTCCCCTTTCCGGGGACGACGCCCGAGATGGCGCGCCAACGGTTGCTCGGCGAGGTGAGCCAGCGGACGCGGCTCGTCCTGCTGGACCATGTCACCAGTACGACCGCCCTGGTGTTGCCGGCACGCGACATCGTCGCGGAGCTGCGCGAGCGCGGCATCGAGACCCTCATCGACGGTGCGCACGCACCGGGCATGCTCGATGTCAATGTCGAGGCAATCGGTGCCACTTACTACGCCGGCAACTGCCACAAGTGGCTCTGCGCGCCGAAGGGCTCGGGATTTCTCCACGTCAGCCGCAACCGCCAATCTTCGGTTCGGCCGCTCGCGGTCAGCCACGGAGCGAACTCGCTGCGACGTGACCGCTCCCGTTTTCGGCTCGAGCACGACTGGACCGGCACCGGCGACCCATCGGCGTACCTGAGCATCCCTGCCGCCATCGAGTTCGGCGCCGGGCTGGTGGAGGGCGGATGGCCGGCGCTGATGGCCCGCAATCGAGACGTGGCGCTGCGGGGCCGCCAGCTGCTCGGCGCCGCGCTGGCGGTCGAAGCGCCAGCGCCCGACTCGATGATAGGCAGCATGGCCTCGATGCCGTTGCCGTTCGAGCCTGCCGGAGCCCCGCTGCCGGACCCCTCGGGCCACGATGCGCTGCACGCCTGGCTCGAGGACCACGAGGGGATCCAGGTGATGTTCGCTCCCTGGCCGCAGCGACCCGGCGACGGCGAACCCTGGCGGCGCGTGGTCCGGATCAGCGCCGCGCCGTACGTCGCGGTCGAGGATCTCGAGCACCTCACGCGCGCCCTTCGCACAGCGCTTGCGACGCTGGCCGACTAGCATCCCGCCATGCCAATCGATCCCGCGACCCTCGACCCGGATCCGATCCGCCAGCTCGCTGGCTGGCTCGGCGATGCGGAGGCCGCGGGCGCGCCCCTCCCCAATGCCTTCGCGCTGGCCTCCGCCGATGACGAGGGCATGCCCTCTGTGCGGTATGTGCTGCTCAACGGCCTCAACGCCGATGGCCTGCGCTACTTCACCTACCGCGGCAGTCGCAAGGGGCGCGACGTCGCCATCAACCCATGGGTGGCGGCTGCCTTCTGGTGGCCGGCGCTGGATCGGCAGGTCCGGGTGAGCGGCTCGATTCGCCTGCTCCCCGATGCTGACTCGCTCGCGTACTGGCGCACCCGGGCACGTGGCAGTCAGCTCTCGGCGAGCATCTCCGCGCAGGGCCAGGAGATCGGCAGTCGGGACGAGCTGGAGGCGAGGGTCGCGGAGCTGGCGGCGCAGAGCCCGGGCGAGGTGCCGCTGCCGCCGATGTGGGGCGGGTACCTGATCGTCCCGCGGACCGTCGAGTTCTGGGAGAGCCGCGTGGACCGCCTGCACGACCGGGTCGAGTATCGACGGGGTGGTGATGGGACCTGGAACCGGCGCAGGCTCCAGCCCTAGATCCCGCCCTCCTCGGAATCGGGTAGCTCCACGACCACGGCGGCGTGACGCGGGGAACGGTTATAGCCCGCCGCGAGGAGCGCGCCGACGAGCCCGCCGATCAGGCCCCCGACGAGCGCGATCACGATAGCCGTCGCCGGGATCACGGCGTACCAGGTGCTCGAGATCCAGCGCAGCGCACCCGCCTGGTCGCCAAGCGGGAGCAGTGCGCGAGCGACCCCGAGGGTGAAGGCGAGGTCGCGCTGCCATTCGAGAAAGGTGCCGGCGAACCAGGCCAGGAGCGCACCCACGATCGCTCCGATGACCAGTCCGAGCGTTGCGCCGACCCACGCGCCCGCGCCGAAGGACGCTCGGACCGAGACGGCCGCCAGCCGGCCATGAACCAGCTTCATCTCGCGCGTCCTACGGCGCGCCCTCCCAGGCGCGTGAGGGCGAGAAGGACGAGGGCCAGCGTCGCGATCGATATGGCGATGGCGTATGCCAGGTACCACGCCAGCGACCAGTCGCCGATCGGAGCGGCCTGCTGGACGCGCGGCCGGACCAGGACCGGCTCGAGCGCCAGGTCATCACCGCGCCCGGCCGGACTGAGGAACGCGTCAGCCGCAAGCTCCCCTGCCGGCCGCAGCGTGCCGTCGGGGCGATAGAGCCCGAAGTCCTCGACCCCGATTCCGGGGATCTGGGTGGCGAAGTCGCGGAGCGTCCACCAGGTGGCCGCGGCCACGAAGCCGAACCGCTCATCGCCCCGGTGCCGCTCGATCGCGGTATAGGTCTCCTCGAAGATGGCGCGCTGGCGGTCCTCATCGATCGGCGTGTCGCCCCACCGGCCGAACTCGACAATCATGAGCGGCTTGCCGGGATTGGCCTCTCGCGCCGCGAACAGCGCCGGACCGGTGTCGGTGGCGGGGTTCTCGCCGTAGAAGACGCCGTGGTAGAAGGTGAAGCCCGCGACGTCGAGCGGCTCATGGGTCGGGTCGGAGGGAGCCCAGCCGTACGCCGCCTGGCCGGTGAGCCGCGTTCCGTCGATGGCTCGGTCGACCTCGTGGAGCGCGCGCAGCGCATCGGTCCGTTCGTCGCCGCCGGTCGACTCGTTGGCGAAGCCGTGGAAGAGGACCGAGGGCCGGTTCATGTCACGAAGGGCCATCTCGCGGAGCATCTGCTGGGGAATGCCGCGCTGCATCGTGCGGTCAAAGACGAGCGGTGTGGCGTGGTACAGCGGAATCTCCTCCCAGACCGCGAAGCCGAGCCGATCCGCCAGCATGAGAGTCGTCGGGTCCGCCGGCTGGTGTCCGGCGCGCAGCAGGTCGGCCCCCACGGCGGCGGCATCGGCCAGCTTGGCGCTGACATGCTCGGCAGTCTGGGCTGGACTGCCGCTCACCAGCTCCCCGTCTCCGCCCCTGGTGATGGTCTCAGCATGCAGGCCCACGCCGTGGAAGAAGACCGGTTCGCCATTCAGCAGCACGCTCGGTCGTTCGGGGTCGACCGCCACGTGCCTGATGCCGAACGTCGTCCAGAACTCGTCGCGCTCGAGGTCGATCGGGTCGCCGAAACGATCGGCGCGCCGCGGGCCGCCGGACGGGAGCTCCAGCCGCAGGACGTAGAGCGATGGAACGGCCGGCGTCCATGCATCGGCATCGCCGAACTGGATGGAGAAGCTCGATCCGCTCACGTCACCGGGGCCGGGAACCGTCACCTCGTGGTCGATGACCGCCAGCGGATCGTCGGCGTCGGCGATGAGCGAGCGTGGGTCGGGATCGAGCAGGTTCGCGTCGTTCACCGATGCGGCCAGGATCGTCGCACGCAGCGTCGTCGTCCCGTCCGCGGGCTCGGGCATCTCGAGATCGGGATCGGCCTCGGCGTCCCTGCCGCGCATCACGCGCTCCGCGCTGCGGAGGAGGACCTCGACGTCGATGGCATCGAGGTGGGTCACGACGTCGGCGCGCACGACGTGCGACGGAGCGGAGGCCTCCAGCCAGACCGATCCCGTGAGGCCGCCGTAGTTCCACCAGTCGATGAGGCCCCACGGCAACGTGTCGCTGCGGCTGCCGAGCGGGATGGTATGCACGCGCACGGCCATGACGTTGGGCTCGCCGGGCAGGAGGTCCGTGCCGACGTCGAATGCGAACGGGGTCGAGCCTCCCTCGTGGTAGCCGATCCAGGTGCCGTTCAGCCACACGTCCGCCACGTAGTTGGCGGAGCCGAACCGGAGCGTCACCGCCGCGCCCGACCAATCGTCGGGCACGTCGAACGATCGTCGATACCAGGCGCCCGACTCCTCGCCGGCGGGCGGCGCATTGCTGGTGCCGGGCACCGGCAGCGTTTCCCAGGCGCTGTCGTCATGGTCGGCGAGATGACGCTCCCCCGCCTCGGCCTCGATCTCGGCCAGCGACGCGTCGCGCTCAGTCATGGTGAGGCGCTGGTCCAGCGGGGCGCGCTCGAAACGCCAGGGACCGTCGAGATCCAGACGCGGGCGCGGTTGCCAATCGAAGCTCGGAACGGGGTGGCCGTTCTGCATCGCGTATGAGAGCCCCGAGCTGTCCACGATGCTCAGGGTCGGCGCCAGCGTCCCGGCGGTCCCCGTCGGCAGGCAGCCGGCCAGCGTCACGAGCAGCAGGCCGAGCGCGATGAGGGCGGAGCGCATCGGAATCATGATGGCAGCGCTCGCTGGAGCGTGTTGCGGCATACTCGTTCGGTGAGCGCTCACGTAGTCGTCATCGGCTCGATCAACATCGACCTGGTGGTCACCGCCGACCACCTGCCGAAGCCGGGCGAGACGGTGCTCGGTGGACGGTTTCGTGCGCACGACGGTGGCAAGGGGGCGAACCAGGCCGTGGCTGCTGCGCGTGCGGGAACGCGGGTCAGCATCATCGGCGCGGTTGGGGGGGACGCTCACGGGGAGCGGAGCCTGGCCGCACTCGTTGCGGAGGGGATCGACACGGCACGCGTTCGACGCATCCGCGAGGAGCCGACCGGTGTCGCCATCATCGCGGTCGGCCCGCGCGGCGAGAATCAGATCACGGTCGCGCCGGGGGCAAATGCCCTCGTGGCGCTCGACGACGAGGACCGCGAGCTGATCGGCACCGCGGACTGCGTCCTGACGAACCACGAGGTTCCCCTGGCCGCCACGGTCGAGGCGCTGCGAACGGCGAAGGCGGCCGGCGTGACCGCCATCCTCAATCCGGCGCCGGCTCGGGCGCTCTCCGCGGAGATCATGGCGCTGGGACCGATCCTCACGCCGAACGAGCATGAGCTGATCGTCGCCATTGGCAACGACGTCACGGCCGCCGCGCTCGACGAGCTGGCGGCGCGCCACGCCGGACCGATCATCGTAACGCAGGGACCGGCCGGCGCGCTCCTGGTCGAAGGCCAGCGCCGCGACCGCTTCGCCGGCGTCCTGGCGCCCCAGGTGGTCGATACGACGGGGGCCGGTGACACGTTCTGCGGCGTCCTGGCCGCGTGGCTGGCGGACGGCCGGACCCTGGACGAAGCAATCCTGACCGCGAATGCCGCGGCTGCGCTCTCCGTTGCCGCGGCGGGGGCCCGCGAGGGGATGCCGACTCGCGATGCGATCGAGTCGTTCCTCGAGGCTTGACCGAGCACCCGGCACGCGACGTGCGTTTGAAGGCAGCGTTGAACCAGACCCGCCCGCCGAAGGAGCTTGAATGGACGCCCTGGCCCTGCTCAAAGCCGACCACGACAAGGTGAAGAAGATGCTGGCCGACGGCGAGGCGACCACCGAGCGCGCCGAGAAGACTCGCACCGAGCTGTTCGCGTCGCTCAAGGACGAGATGATGATCCATGAGCGGATCGAGGAGGAGATCTTTTATCCGGCGCTCAAGTCCCATCCAAAGGCGAAGGAGCTCGTGCTCGAGGGATACGAGGAGCACCACGTCGTCGACGAGATCATGGGCGAGCTCGAAGCGACCGACGTCGCCGACGAGGTCTGGGCCGCCAAGTTCAAGGTCATGAAGGAGAACATCGAGCACCACATCGAGGAGGAAGAGGGCGAGATGTTCAAGCAGGCCCGCTCCGTCCTCGATGGTGAGGAGCTGGAGCAGCTCGGCGCCAGGATGATGGAGCTGAAGCGGCTCGCCCAGCAGGCGTCGTAGTCGTCACGCGGTCGGCGAAGCGACCCAAAGCATCGACGTCGGTCTGCGATCAGACAGAAGTCGCGGGATAGACTGTCCGCATGCAGCAGGCCACAGCACTTGAGGCGGTCGTTCTCGATCCGCGCCGCAACGTGCTGCTCGGGTCCCTGCCGGACGACGAATTCGCGCGGATCGAGCCTGACCTCGAGCCTGTCAGCCTGCCACGCCCGACGGAGCTCGACACGCCGGATGCGGAGATCGAGTTCGTGTACTTCCCGACCAGCGGCATCGCCTCCATCGTGGCGCTCGGAGAGGAGGGCGAGACCGTCGACACGACGATGATCGGACGCGAGGGCATGACCGGGCTGGCCGTCTTCCTCGGGACCGGTCGGATGCCGGTCCGAACCATGGTTCAGATCCCCATGACCGGCTTCCGGCTCCGCGCTCAGCACCTGCACACGGAGCTGGAGCACGGCGGCCTGCTGATCAACCTCCTGCAGCGGAACACCCAGATGGTGATGGTCAGCATGGCACAGCTCATCCTGTGCAACCGCTCGCATCGGCTCGAAGAGCGCGCGGCGCGCTGGCTGCTGCAGGTAGACGAGCGGGTGGAGCGGGCGCCGTTCGACGTGACCCAGGAGTTCCTCGCCGAGATGATCGGCGTCCAGCGACCATCACTGTCGCTGGCGGTCCAGCAGTTCCGGCACGAAGGGCTGATCAGGTACTCGCGTGGTCAGATGGTCGTCGCCGACCGTGAAGGGCTCCTGGCCCGAGCCTGCGGGTGCATCCGAATCATCCACGCCGAGGAAGCCCGCCTGGGACGCACGTTCGAGCGCTACGACATCAGCGCCAGCTGATTCGGTTCCCACCGCTTGCCGAAGCCCGGCTGCAGGTCCTGAAGCGTCAGTCCTGCTCCTCGCGAAGACCCACGCAATCGAGATCCCAGAAGATACGGGAGTACACGAGCGTGCCGGTCATCCAGCCCTCGTAGGTCGAACGCCTGAGCACCTGAAAGGCGGCATCCGGAATCCGGAGCGATGGTCGGCGAAAGCCGTGCGCTGCGCCCGCCGTGAAACCGAACCGGCCGTAGTACGCCGGCGAGCCTTCCAGAAACACCAGCGGTTCCGGACGGTCGGCCAACTGCGCCAGACCGTAGCGCACGAGCTGCGAGCCGATGCCCGTCCCCTGCATGGCCGGCACAACGCTGACCGGGCTGAGGACCAGCACCTCCACGAGGCGACGCGGCGCGTCGAGCAAGCCACGAGTGAAGAGGATATGACCGATGAGCTGGCCGTCGAACTGGGCGACAAGCGACAGGTCATCGAGCCAGTCCGGCGACTCGCGCAAGCGGTCCACCAGGGTGGCGACGACCGGTTCGTTCTCGAATGCCTCGGCCACGACGGCCCGGACCTGTGCCTCCTCACCTGGGCGTTCGGGCCGATAGCCGACGTCGAGCGGAGTGTCCAGCCTCATGGTCGATGGTCGCCCCCGGACGCCGAGAAATTCATTCCTTCAATCGCTCCCTTCCACCCACTCCACCGCGAATGCCCGCGGCCTGTGGCGTCACGCCGGGGTCGAGATGTGAGCTTGGCCACGGGACGGCCGGAAACCTCCTGACGACCGTAGAGACTTCGTCCGTTGTACGGTCACCCAGCGTTGTCGTCAACGGGCCCTCGCCCTTCCGGGGCAGATGACTTCGGGCCTCCGGCCAGGTCTCACTGTTTGGATGCGATCCCGGGACTGGAGACCGACGATGAAGGAGTGCGAGCCGCTGATCGGCGAATGGCACGGCGAAGGAGAGATCCGATGGTACCCCCGATGTACATGAGGGCGGGCGTAGCGGAAGGATGCGCTGTCGCAGCCCGGGCATGGTCACTAATACTGACGCGCCTTTCAGTACCGACCTCAGTACTTCCCCGGATGCTGGCGGCGCCCTTCGGTGACTACGTTACGCAGCCGGCCTTCGCGCGAGCGTGAACGAGGCAACTCGGCTCTCTTGCCGGGACCTCGGTATCAGGCCGACGGAGGAACATCGGGTCGGTCGCCGTGCCCGACGACCGACCCGACCAGCGCACCCGGCTGCCTCTGGGGGGACAGGGGCAGCCGGTCTGCCTGCCCACCGTATGCCCCGCGTCAAGCGCACCCCGCCGAACCGTTGAACGACGCCCCGATTGCTGGGCTGGCCGGGGCGCGATGATGACAACTTTCTTGACCGACTGGTGTATGCCCGCGCTCCACTCGCTTGCGCTCGACGACCTTGGGACCCAGCACACCTGAGAGAAGCTCCTCGCCGTGCCAGCCAGAGAGCCTAGCATTGGCTCCAGAGTCGCCGTCGGCGTTGGCATGGCGATGGCATCCCCGGGGGTCGGCGTCGGCCCGGACGACTCTGCCACTGCCGTTGGAGGATTCGGCGTTGGCAATTCGACCAGGCCCGATCCGACGGCGACGACAGCCGAAATCAGGAGCGTTGCCAGCAGCGCCGCCACCAGGAAGTGCGCCGCCGCGCGGATCGGTCGGGTCTTCGCATCTCCCGCTGCAGGAGCCCGTAGAGGCGGTCCTCAAGGACTCACCGAGTGGTGGCGTGGGGCGTGGTCCTCGTGGATGGCGGCAGCGGCGAATTCCTGTCCGGCGTCGGTGGTCCGCGACACGCCCTGGCGACACGGTGGCCTCTTGTGTAAGGAAGAGGACAGCGCACATAGCGATGATTGCGCTAGATAGAGAGTCGCCCCGACGGTCGCTCTGGGGGGAACAGAGCGGCCCACCGGGCTACCGTCGACCCTACACCAGCCGGCAAGACTCAGTACCCGTCCGTTCGCATGAAGGGCGGGGCGGTCGCGATGCGCCCGGGAACACCGCAGACCCCATCCGGCAGGGACGCGGGAAAGGGTCTGGGTCTGGGGGAGTGATGATGAGCCGGGGGCCGAATGATGGTTCTGAGGCCACCCCGCGGCCACCGGACTACAAACGAGGTACGCGCGATCGCCAGCACTTGCATCACCCGGCGCATCAAAGGGCGGCAGGGGAAGGTCCACTGCCCGCCCTTCGACGAGCCCAGGTCCGGGTTGATTGGTGCCGACGGAGAGGTCATCGCTCCGATGGGTGGGACGGTCGAGATCACCCTGACCGACCACCTACCAGCCCTCTCGCCTTGTCGGTGGGGCACCCCCGTGCTCGCGAGCAAGATCACATCCCCATAGCGAGCGGTTCCCGACTTGCCGATTCTCGCCCGTGCTCGCCGGCTCGGTGGCAAGGCTTGTCACGACTGCCGATCCGCACCCGCTGAGATCAGCGTCCCTCGGCCTCGATTCGGGCAAGCGCGTCGAGGATTGACGAGATCACCTGCGTGGTCAAGGCGGCGGGGAGGTCGATCCGGGCCGTGGCTGCCTGGGTCAGCATCGGGCTGTAATCGCCGGCATTGCCGGCCAGCGCGCGGAAGTCGGTCCTGACGAGGACGATCGGTTTCTTCGTCCCGAACGCATAGCCGACCTCCCAGGCCGTGCCCGAATCGGGATCCGGGCCGTCCATGATCGCCACCAGACCGTCCGCCCAGTCGATTCCACCGACGTCGGTCGCGAAGATGCCCGGACCGTCCTTCCCGGGCTCCTGCTCCTGGGGAAGAAAGACCTCGTGTCCGGCGGCACGGAGGGCGGCGCATACCTCGGCGTTCCAGGTGCGCTCGGGCGTCGTGAACAACGGCCCGGCGAAATACAACTTCACCACGCGAGTATCGCGGACGGCAGGGCTCCCGCGACAATCACGGTCTCCCCCCAGCCACTCGCCATCGTTCGTTTGATCCGCTGGGGCGAACTGTGCGAAGTGGTAACAGACGAAGCCACACGTCCGCTCCCTCGGGCGAGCGCGGCCCGGACTTATCCCCTACCCCGGGCGACCAGGCGTCATTACCATTCCCCCGCTTACAACGCGTTGGCCTCCATCAGGTCCTTCAGGTTGTCGAGATCGCTCTGAGATTGCCGCTTGCTGACGCTCACGATGAGCGGCTCGGCGAGCTTGAAGAAGCCGCCCGGCTCCCCCTCGATGGTGGTGTTGACTCGCGTGCCGCCTTCGATCGGC
>JBHENV010000320.1:0-11703 GCA_046261895.1 Candidatus Limnocylindria bacterium | reverse complement strand
CCGAGGGAAGAGGAGGGAGGTGATGAAGATGCGGAGCAACGATGGCTGCTGTGACGACGGCTGCTGCGAGGCCACCGGCGGCGCCTGCTGCTGAACCTCTGAGCCCGAACGCCGATCTCCGGGGCGATTCTCGCAGTGTGTCGAGGACCGCCTCCGGCATCGCATACGAACGTGTCGTTGACGTGACCTTCATCGAGAGGGTCAACGATGCCGGGCATGACGATCCAGGTCCAGCACTGACGGTCCGCTGACCGGCGTATCGAGCGAGTACTCTTGCGTGGCGCCCACGAGTGATGGAGGGGCCATCGCTCCGGTGCTCCCAGATGGGGTCGCCACGCGCTCATGCGCCTTCCGTTCGTTCCACGCGAGGAAAAGTTCTTCGAGCTGTTCGTCGACGATGCCAACAACGTCCTCGCCGGCGCCCGGCTCCTGACGGAGTTCTTCCGCTCCTACGACCAGCGCGAGCGACTCGCCAGCCAGCTGCGGGACCTCGAGCGCAAGGGCGACGGCCTCAGCCACGACATCGGGACCAAGCTGGAGCACACCTTCGTCACGCCATTCGATCGCGACGACATCCACCAGCTGATCAGCCGCCTGGACGACGTGCTCGACTTCATCGAGGAGGTGGCCGATACCTGCATCCTGTTCAAGATCGAGGAGCCCACGCCGGCCGCGATCGCACAGGCCGATATCGTCGTCCAGCAGTGCGAGGAGCTGGTTCGGGCGCTGGAGAAGCTCAAGGGCTTCAAGAACGTGGCCCCGCACTGGATCGAGGTCCACCGGCTCGAGAACGAGGGAGACCGAATCGTGCGGCGGGCGATCGCCGACCTGTTCACGGATGGCACCGATGCGATCCACATCATCCAGTGGAAGGATGTCTACTCGCTCCTCGAGGACACCATCGACGCATGCGAGGACACCGCCAATGTGATCGAGAGGATCGTCGTCAAGCATGCCTGAGGGGTTCACCCTCGTCCTGCTCGTCGTCCTGGGACTGGCGATCGCGTTCGACTACATCAACGGCTTCCACGACACCGCCAATGCGATCGCCACCAGCGTCACGACGCGCGCGCTGAAGCCGAGCTGGGCCATCGCCATGAGTGCCGTCGCCAACTTTGTCGGCGCCCTCACCGGCACCGCGGTGGCGGAGACGGTCGGCGTCGGCCTGATCGACACGAACGTCGTCGAGTCGCAGACGGTCATCGCCGCGGCCCTCGTGGGCGCCATCGCCTGGAACCTGCTCACCTGGCGCCTCGGCATCCCCTCGTCATCGAGCCACGCGCTGATCGGCGGCCTGCTGGGAGCCGCCGTCATCTCGGCCGGGATCGGCGCGTGGCAGATCGACGGCATCATCGGCAAGGTGCTGGTGCCGCTGGTCGGGTCGCCGATCGTCGGCTTCACGATCGGTCTGCTCGTGATGATGGTCATCTTCAACCTGTTCCGGCGTGCTCATCCCGCGCGGCTCAACGGGGCCTTTCGGCGGCTCCAGGTGCTGTCCGCGGCGTGGATGGCGTTCAGCCACGGGAGCAACGACGCGCAGAAGACGATGGGCATCATGACGCTGGCGCTGGTGACCGCCGGGGTGATTCCCGAATTCCGCGTCCCCCTCTGGGTGATCCTGGTGGCGGCCACCGCAATCAGCCTCGGGACCGCGGCCGGCGGCTGGCGGATCATCAAGACGATGGGGAGCAGAGTCGTGAAGCTCGACCCGGTCCATGGCTTCGCCGCTGAAACGACGGCGGCAACCGTGATCTTCACCGCGTCCTACTTCGGCATGCCGGTCAGTACGGCCCACGTCATCAGCTCCGCGATCATGGGCGTCGGGTCCTCCGACCGGCTCAAGACGGTCCGCTGGGGCGTCGCGCGCAGCATCGCGGTGGCCTGGGTGCTCACCCTGCCGGCGTCCGGACTCACCGCGGCGGTCGCCTACCTGATCCTCTCGCCGATTCTCGGGTAGCGTCTGGGACAATCGCCCGCGTGCAGGGCCGTCGTGCGGGAAGTTCGCGCCTCCGTGAGCTGATCGTCGTCTTCGGCACGCTCGGGCTCATCGGGTTCGGCGGACCGGCCGCGCACATCGCCCTGATGCGGCGGGAGGTGGTCGAACGGCGCCGATGGCTGAACGACGTGCAGCTCGTCGACCTGATCGGGATCACGAACCTGATCCCGGGCCCGAACTCGACCGAGATGGCGATGCACGTGGGACGGCTCCGCGCCGGCAGGGTCGGACTGGTCGTGGCCGGGCTGGCCTTCATCCTGCCCGCCGCTGCCATCGTCCTTGTCCTGGCGTGGACGTACGTTTCCTACGGCGAGACCCCGACAGGCGCCGCGTTGCTCTACGGCATCAAGCCGGTGATCATCTCGATTGTGGCGGCGGCCGTCGTCGCCTTGGCACGTACGGCGCTCTCGGGGCCGCTGCGGATCGCCGTGGCCCTGGCGGTCGGGATCCTGTGGATCATCGGCGTCAACGAGCTCCTGCTCCTGGTGGCGGGCGCGATCACCGTCGCGACGGCGCGGCTCGGCACGCGTCATCCGTGGGCCGCGGCCGCCGTGCTCGTGCCGGCCGGCGCTGCGGCGGCATCGGTGAATCTCCTCACACTGGCAGGCGTCTTCCTCAAGGCCGGCGCGCTGCTCTACGGATCGGGCTACGTGCTTCTCGCCTTTCTGCGCGGGGACCTGGTCGAGCGGCTGGGCTGGCTGACCGATGCGCAGCTGCTGGATGCGGTCGCCATTGGCCAGGTGACGCCCGGTCCGCTCTTCACGACCGCGACCTTCGTCGGCTACCTGCTGGCCGGCATTCCGGGCGCCGTGGTCGCCACGGTCGCCATCTTCCTGCCGGCCTTCCTGTTCGTGGCGCTGATCGGGCCGTTCGCAGAACGCCTGAGGAACCGGCCCGCCACCGCCGCCCTCCTCGACGGAGTGAACGCGGCTGCCATCGGACTCATGGCGGCCGTGTCGATCGAGCTGGGCGCGTCCGCACTCGTCGATCCGCTGACCGCCGGTGTCGCCATCGCGTCGGGCGTCGCAATCGTCTGGGGCAGGGCTCCATCGGTGCTGCTGGTGGGGGTCGGCGCGGTCGTCGGCCTGGCTGCCGCCGCCTTGGGCATCGGTCCTTAACGCACCGTTGACGCAGCGCTAAGGCGGCCTTACGCGGAGGGTCGGATCATCTGAGGCATCAACGAGCGCCCGATGCCGCATCCGGCCGGGCACTTCAAACAGAGGAGATGCATTGAACGTGAGGAGCAGGTGGCAGCGCCCCATGCTGTCGCTCGCCGTGGTCGGTTCGCTCGCCCTGGCCGGCTGCGTGACCACCACCGCCGAGAACGGCGGCACCGAATCGACGGATGGAACCGACGGGGGTGGCACGGCCGCGCCCGTGGTCATCTCCGGCTCATCGACGGTCGAGCCGATCAGCTCACTCGTGAGCGAGGACTTCGGCGCGGCCAACGAGGGCTTCGAGTACTCGGTCGACGGTCCCGGCACCGGCGACGGCTTCGCGCTGTTCTGCGAGGGCGAGACCGATATCAGCGACGCCTCGCGCCCGATCAGCGAGGAGGAGATCGCCGCCTGCGAGGAGGCCGGGATCCCGTACGTTGAGCTGAAGGTGGCCGTCGACGGCATCAGCGTCCTGACCTCCGCCACGAACGAAGCGGTGAGCTGCCTCTCGTTCCTGGACCTGTACGCCCTGATAGGCCCCGAGGGCGACGGATACGAGCTCTGGAGCGACCAGAACGACCTGTCCGACGAGCTCGCCGAGGAGCTGGGCGAGGAATTCGGTGCGTCGAATGCTCCTTACCCCGATGCGCCGCTCGAGGTGACCGCCCCGGGCGAAGAGTCCGGGACCTATGACAGCTTCCTCGAGCTGGTGTTCGAGGACATCGCAGAGGTCCGGGGGACCGACCCGGTCGCGCGTGCCGGCTACACCGCCTCGGGCGACGACAACGTGATCATCGAGGGCATCAGCGGCTCTGACACCTCGCTCGGCTGGGTCGGCTTCGCCTTCTACGAGGAGAACGCCGAAGTGGTCAAGGCGCTGGAGATCGACGGCGGCGATGGCTGCGTGGCTGCCACCTCCGAGACGATCGTCAGCAACGAGTACCCCATCAGCCGCGACCTGTTCATCTACGTGAACACCGACAGGGCCGACGAGAACGAGACGCTCGCCTCCTTCGTGGACTACTACCTCTCCGACGAGGGCATCGCCGCGGTGGAGGAGGCGGGATACGTCGCGCTCGCACCGGAGGCCCTCGAGGAGTCGCGATCAGCCTGGGCGGATCGCTGATCCTGAGCCACCGATGACGGCCACTGATCCGCTTGTGCCGCCGCCCCTCGCCGCCGTCGACCTTCGCATCGCGCCGGCCCGCAGACGCCGAGAGGCGATCGTGCGCACCCTGTTCCTGGCGGCCGCGGCCCTTTCCATCGTCATCAGCGGGGGCATCATCCTCACGCTGATCGGCAATGCGCTCGGGTTCGTGCTGAAGGTGGACCCTTCAGCCCTGTGGACCGACGGCTGGTTCCCGCGCCGCGGCATGTATGACGTCGCGACCATCGTGACCGGCACGCTCGTCATCAGCGTCATTGCGATGGTGGTCGCGGCGCCGCTAGGCATCGGCGCGGCGATCTACCTCTCCGAGTACGCCGGGTCGCGCGCCCGTAAGGCGCTGAAGCCGATCATCGAGATTCTGGCGGCCATCCCGTCAGTCGTCCTCGGCTTCTTCGCGATCTCATTCATCAGCCCCGCGCTGGTGCAGACCCTCTTTCCCGGTACACCGCTCTTCAACCTGCTCTCCGCCGGGATCGCGGTCGGCATCCTGATTACGCCCCTGGTCGCGTCCATCGCCGAGGACGCCATGCACGCGGTGCCGGCATACCTGCGCGAGGCCGCGTATGGGCTCGGGGCGCGGCGTCGAACGACGAGCATCCGCGTCGTCGTTCCGGCAGCCGTGTCCGGAATCGTGGCGGCACTCATCCTGGGCGTGTCGCGCGCCATCGGTGAGACGATGATCGTGGCGATGGCCGCGGGGGCCACGGGCGGATCGCTCTTCAACCTGAACCCGCTCGACCAGGGCCAGACGATGACCGCGGCCATGACCGCGCTCGCCATCGGCTCCGACCAGGTTCGCGGCGCCGAGCTGACCTTCGAGAGCCTCTACTTCGTCGGCATGCTCCTGTTCTTCTTCACCTTCGGGCTCAACCTGCTCTCGGACGCGTTCGTGCGCCGAGTTCGGAGGGGCTACTGATGGCCGGCACCACCCTGAGCGGAACCGAGGCGATCGAGCGGCGCCTGCGCGGTGGAGTGACGGATTGGCGCAGCTGGATCGTGGAGGGAGCGCTCCTCCTCTCGCTCCTCATCGCCCTCGGCGTCCTGCTCGTGCTGCTCGCGGACATCGCCGTCACTGCAGCGCCGGTGTTTGGTGAGCGGGCGGTCGACTTCATGACCTCGCCGTTGTCGGCACGCCCGGAGGGCGCCGGCCTGGTCCAGGGACTCATCGGTTCCCTGCTGATCTCGCTCATCGTGGCGGTCGTCGCCCTGCCGACCGGGATCGGCGCCGCGATCTACCTCGAGGAGTACGCTCGCGACACGGCGCTCAACCGGTTCATCCGGACCAACATCCGCAACCTCGCCGGCGTGCCGGCCATCGTGTACGGCCTGCTGGGGCTGGCCGTCTTCGTCACCGTGCTGGGCATGGGTCGCATCCTCCTGGCCGGCGGCCTGACACTGGCCGTGCTGGTGCTGCCAATCGTGGTGATCACGACCTCCGAGGCCCTCGTCGCGGTGCCGGGGTCGATCCGGGAAGCAGCGCTGGGGGTCGGCGCGACGCGCTGGGAGACGATCCGCAGTCATGTCCTGCCATACGCGGCTCCTGGCATCTTCACCGGCACGATCCTGTCGCTTGCGCGCGCCTTCGGAGAGACCGCGCCGCTCCTGCTGGTCGGCGCCATCGCCGGCACGTTCAGCGCGTCGGGCGGACCGATCGACCAGGTCACGTCGCGCTACACGACGCTCCCGACCATCATCTTCCACTGGGCCGGCTACCCGCAGGAGGAGTTCCGCGCCCTCGGGGCGGCTGCGATCGCCGTCCTGCTCGGCCTGATCCTGCTGGTCAACGGCGCCGCCATCTTCCTGAGAAACCGATATGACCGAAAGTGGTGATCCGTTGACCGTCGAGACCGAGCCGAGGCCGCCACCCGTCGACGACCAGCCGGACGACAAAGGCCCGACAATACGGCTCATGAGCAGCCAGCTCGAGGTCGATGAGGCCGAGCGGATCGCAGCGGCCGTCCGGGACGAGGGGATCCCCATGTCGTTCGCGGCCGACGAGCTCGTGTTCGAGCTCGATCGCCTCTCCTGCTTCTACGGCTCGTTCCAGGCCGTGCGCGATGTCAGCCTCCAGGTGCCGAGGAACCAGATCACCGCGGTAATCGGTCCGTCCGGGTGCGGGAAGAGCACGCTGCTGCGCAGCTTCAACAGGATGAACGACCTCGTCGACACGGCGCGCATCGAGGGCAGGATCCTCTATCACGGCGTCGACCTGTACGCTGACGGGGTGGACCCGGTGGAGGTGCGGCGCCGGATCGGGATGGTCTTTCAGAAGCCGAACCCCTTCCCGAAGAGCATCTACGACAACGTCGCCTTCGGGCCGAGGGTCGCCGGTTTCCGCGGCGACATGGATGACCTCGTCGAGTCGTCGCTGCGGCGGGCGGCGCTGTGGGACGAGGTGAAGGACAAGCTGAAGCAGTCCGGAACGGCCCTCTCGGGCGGCCAACAGCAGCGGCTCTGCATCGCGCGGGCGATCGCCGTCGAGCCTGACGTGATCCTGATGGACGAGCCGTGCTCCGCGCTCGACCCGATCGCCACGCTGAAGATCGAGGAGCTCATGCGGGAGCTGAAGAAGAACTACACGATCGTCATCGTCACGCATAACATGCAACAGGCGGCGAGGGCCAGCGACGTGACGGCCTTCCTCACCATGGGCGACGACCGCGCTGGGTACCTGGTCGAGATGGCCTCGACCCAAAATATCTTCACGCGGCCGGCACATCGGCTCACCGAGGACTACATCACCGGCCGGTTCGGCTGAGTGGAGGAGGCCAGGATGGATCGGCCTGCCGACCGGACACCGCAGCGGGCGGGGCCACGCGCAACGTTCGACCGCGCCCTCGACGGGGTCAAAGACGATGTGCTGCGCCTCGGCGCACTGGTCGAGCATGCACTCGAGCGGGCCGGGCGGGCGCTGGAGCAGCGCGACACGGAGCTCGCCGACCAGGTGCGCTGGGACGACCGGCACGTCAACGAGCTGCAGCGCCAGGTCAACACCGAGATCACCACGCTCATCGCGACGCAGGGGCCGGTCGCGCGCGACGTGCGCCAGCTGCTCGCCCTCTATCACGCCGCCGCGGAGCTGGAGCGGATGGGCGACTATGCGGTGAACATCGCCAAGCTCGCGCAGCAGTTGGCCGGTGAGCCGGAGACGCCGATCCTCAAGCAGATCCCGCGCATGGAGCGAATCTGTCGCGAGCAGCTGCGTGCCGCAATGCGCTCGCTGGTCGACATCAGCGAGGAGGACGCCCGGGGCGTCGCCGCGCGAGACGACGAGATCGATCACCTCTACAACAGCGTGTACGAGGACGCCATGCAGCTCCTGGCCGTCGCACCGGAGCGCGCCCGCCAGACGACCCACATGCTCTTCGCCGCGCATCACCTCGAGCGGCTCGGCGACCGCGTGACGAACATCGGCGAGGACGTCGTCTTCCTGGCCACTGGCCAGGTCGAGGACCTCAACCCCTAGGAGGGGACCGATGCGACGCCGGCTTCTGCTGGTCGAGGACGACCTGACCCTCCGCCAGGCGCTCAGCTTCAACCTCACGCGCGAGGGCTACGACGTGACATCCGCCGCCGATGGCGAGAGCGCGCTCGAGACGGCGCGCAGCGAGCGGCTCGACCTGATCCTGCTCGACGTGATGCTGCCCGGCATGAGTGGCGTGGAGGTGCTCCGCGTCCTGCGTCGCGAGGGAGTGACGACCCCGATCATCATCCTGTCGGCCAAGGGGGACGAGATCGACCGCGTCGTCGGGCTGAAGCTCGGTGCCGACGACTACGTCGCCAAGCCGTTCAGCCGTCCCGAGCTACTGGCCCGCATCGAGGCGGTACTGCGCCGCCATCGGCGCGAGGCGGAAGAGCCGGAGCCGCGGGAGCGGCTCGCCTTCGGCATCGTCGAGATCGACGTGGCACGACGCGAGGTGACGGTGGGCGGCGCGGCTGTCCACCTCACGACCAAGGAGTTCGATCTGCTGGCGCACATGGCCGCCAGCCCGGGCCGCATCTTCACTCGCGACCAGCTGCTGGCGCGCGTGTGGGGCTACGACTACCTCGGCGACGGCCGAACGGTCGACGTGCACGTGAGCTGGCTGCGCGGCAAGCTGCGCGCCGGCGACGGCCATGACTACTTCCGCACCGTGCGGGGGGTCGGATACGCCTTCGCGCCGCGTCCCGCGTGACCGGCCCCACGTCGTCGGCGGCCTTCGAGGCACTGCTCGAACGGCGCGGGGGTGACCTGCTCATCGTGGTCGACGAGCGACTGCGGATCGTGCGCTTCGGACCGGAGGCTGCTTCCCTCGCCGAGCGATCTCACGGCGGCCTGCGTGGCCTCAGCCTGATCGCGGCCTTCGGGTCCGCTTCGCTCGATGCCATCGCACGCCGTGCCGCGTCGAGCGGCGAAGCGGCGTTCGGGGAAGCGGACCTCGGCCGGCTCGGCACCCGGCAGTTCGCCGTCGACGCCGTGCCCCTGGCCGGCGGCGAGTTGGTCCTCTCGCTCCACGACGTCACGGTGCTGCGGCGGATCGAGCGAGTGCGACGCGACTTCGTGGCGAACATCAGTCACGAGCTGCGCACGCCGCTCACGTCGATCAAGCTGCTTGCGGAGACGTTGAGCTCGGGCACCGTCCAGGACGGCCCGACCATGCGCGACTTCGCCACGCAGATCGAGCGCGAGACCGATCATCTCGCCCAGCTCGTCGACGAGCTGCTCGACCTGTCGATGATCGAGTCGGGCGAGACGACCCTGGAGCTGGAGGCGCTCGATCCCGAGGGCGTCGTCGCCGACGTGGTCGGCCGCATCCGCCCCGTCGCCGAACGCATGGAGGTGACGATCAACCGCCTCCCGGCGCCGGCGCCCGACGTGCGTGCCCTTGCCGACGGACCCCGCCTCGGTCAGGCGCTCCTCAACCTCGCGCACAACGGCGTGAAGTACAGCCGTCCCGGCGGCGAAGTGCGGATCGGCTGGGGGGCAACCGACGACCGAGTACGGTACAACGTCGCCGATGACGGCATCGGCGTGCCCGAGGCGCATCAGGGTCGAATCTTCGAGCGTTTCTACAAGGTCGACCGATCACGTGCTCGCGACACCGACCCGCGCGACCTGGGTGGCAGCGCCGGACTGGGGCTCGCGATCGTCCGCCACATCGCGGAGGCCCACCACGGGGCGGCCGGTCTGAGCTCGGAAGAGGGCGTCGGATCGACCTTCTGGATCGAGGTCCCACGAGCGTAGGTCAGGTGGTCCTCACCCGATGGCCATCTCCAGGAAGGCGAGCACGTCCGCTTGCTCGTCGATCAGCTTGCTGACCGGCTTGCCGAGCCCGTGGCCGGCATCGGTGTCGATGCGGACGAGGATCGGGGCCTCGCCAGCCTGCGCCGCCTGGAGCGCGGCGGCGAACTTGAACGAGTGCGCGGGCACCACACGATCGTCGTGGTCGCCGGTGGTGACCAGGGTCGGCGGATAGGCGACCCCGTCGCGAATGTTGTGGAGCGGGGAGTAGGCCAACAGCGTGCGGAACTGGTCCGGGTCATCGGCCGAGCCGTAGTCGCTCGTCCAGCCCCAGCCGATCGTGAACCGATGGAATCGCAGCATGTCCATCAGCCCCACCTCGGCCACGGCCGCGCCGAACAGATCGGGATGCTGGGTGATGCTGGCGCCGACCAGCAGCCCGCCGTTCGATCGACCGCTGATGCCGATGCGCCCGGCGGTCGTCCAGCCTGACGATGCCAGCCAGCGCGCCGATGCGGCGAAGTCGTCGAAGACGTTCTGCTTGTTCTCGAGGCGCCCGGCATCGTGCCATTCGCGACCGTACTCGCCGCCGCCGCGCAGCGAGGCGACCGCCAGCAGGCCACCGCGCTCCATCCAGCCCAGCCACTCCGTCCGGAAGGTTGGACCGATCGAGATCTGGAACCCGCCGTATCCGTAGAGCAGCGTCGGGTGGTCACCATCCGGCGCGAGATCGCGGCGATGACTGAGGAAGAGCGGGACCTGGGTGCCATCGGCCGAGGTGACGAATACCTGTTCGGTGACGAAGGCGTCGGGGTCCCACGGCAGCGACGGCGGGTCGGTCTCGCGCATGACGCCGTCGGCCATCGTCACCGCCAGGATGCGGGACGGCGCGGCGAACGTGGTGAAGGCGAGGAAGAGCTCGTCGTCGTCGCGGCGTCCGGCGAGGTCGCTCACGGTTCCGATGCCCGGCAGCGCCACGCCGGTGACGTGGCGCCCATCGGTCTCGAAGATGGTGAGCCGATGGTGCGCGTCGTGGAGCGAGACGGCCGCGAGGCGGCCGCCGACCATTCGCACCGCCTCCAGGGTGTCCGGCCCTTCACCGATGACCTCGCGCAGCTCGCCGGGGTTCGTGACGTCGACGGCCACCACCCGACCGCGCGGGGCACCCCTGTCGGTCAGCAGGTAGAGCACGCCGTCGACGGCGGCGATCAGCTCGTAACGGGCGTCCGCCTCGTCGAGCACCGGTCGCACGGTGGCGCGCTCCACGCCGTTCGAGAGATCGGCGACATAGATGCGGTTCGTCGGATCGGTTCCGCGCCAGACGTTGACCACCAGCAGGCGGCCGTCATCAGTCACCTCCGGCTCGAAGCCCCACTCAGGCTGGTCGGGCGTCGCGAGGACGATCGGATCCTGGGGCGGGTCGTCGCCCAGGCGGTGATAGCGGAGCTCCATGTCGCGGTTCGGCGCGCTGAACGCCGCGTCGGCCGGCGGCTCGGGATAGCGACCGTAGAAGAACCCGGCGTCGTCGTACGTCCACGCCGCGGAGGCGTGCTTGCTCCACACGAGCCGGTCGGGAAGATCGTCGCCGGTCGCCGTGCGTCGAACGCCCCACGTACGCCAGTCCGAGCCGGCGTCGCTGGTGGCGTAGGCGATCAACTCACCGCTCTCGGACGCCGCCGTCGCCGACAGCGCCCTGGTGCCGTCGTCACTGAGCCGGTTCGGATCCAGGACGGGCTCTCCCACCGCGCCCGGCGCGTCGGCGACCCAGAGCACATCCTGGTCCTGGAGCCCGCTGTTGCGCAGCTGGAACCAGCTCTCTCCCCGCCGCCACGGAGCGCCGGCCCGCGGGTGGTCCCACAGCTCGCCCAGCCGTTGACGGATCTGGTGGCGGCCCGGAAGCTCGCCGAGCACCCGGTCGGTCAAGGCGTTCTGGGCGTCGATCCAGGCGCGCGAATCTTCCGCGTCGGAGTCCTCGAGCGGACGGTAGGGATCGGCGACGCGCTCCCCGTGGAAGTCGTCGACGTGGTCGCCCGTCGGTGGAGTCGGGTAGTCGAGCCGTGGCATCGGCCAATGCTAGCGACAGGGGCGCGGGTCTGAATACGAGCTAGGCGATGACGGCTGCGGGCTCGCGCTCGCGCAGCTCCGTTTCGGCCTCGACCTG
>JBHENV010000319.1:0-2757 GCA_046261895.1 Candidatus Limnocylindria bacterium | reverse complement strand
GCTCACGATCGACCCGCCAATGGAATTCGAGGGGTCGGGCGTCGCGTTCTGCCAGCCACACGGCGGCTCGACCGGCTTCAGCGTCTACACGCAGGAGCTGGGCTCGATCGGCGACCAGGTCGTGACCGCATCGGTCGAGTCGTATGCCACCGAGCCCGTGCCGGAGGGAGGTCCGGCGCCGGCGCCGGGGCCGGGTTCGGCGGAGGCGCCAGGGGTTTTCGTCCAGCTCGTCTCGTCGTCGCAGGAGGCGCCGCAGCAATGGTCCGTCGCGCCCGAATCCCGGATCGAGATCGACGCTGCGCCGGGCGGCCTGTCGGGCACGGTCACCTTTAGGGGTCTCGAGCCGATGCCGATGGACGGCCCCGCGCCAGGCGTCGTCGGCCAGGAAGGAGACGCGATGTCGGGCACCCTCACCTGGACCTGTGAGTAGGGGGAGGATCCGATGACCACTGCGCTACCCCTGCGTCCGTACACGCCGCTGCGGATGGTGCTGACCGTGTGCGGCCATTGCTTCAGCGAGGATCCCGACCGCGAGATCGACTACGGCACCGACATCCTCCAGGGCAACCTGGTGATGCAGGACGGGTCGGTCTACCTGCGGCGTCACTGCCGGCGCGGGCATGGGGAGGTCGTCAGCCTCTACGACGAGGATCACCAGTTGTGGGAGTACCTCCAGCAGTGGCGGGTGCCGACCCGCGAGATCACCGAGGACACCCCGGACAACGTGATGCCGATCCCGATGGGCTACGCGAACGGCCTGGGGCGGCTGCAGACGCAGCATTCCTGCATCCTCCTGCTCGACGTCACCGAGCATTGCAACCTCAACTGCCCGACCTGCTTCGCGGCCTCCGGCACGACGGTGGGCCGCTACGCCCGCCTGCCGCACGTCCTCCGCACCCTCGACGCCTCGATCGAGCGCGAGGGCGGCAAGGTCGACGTCCTCATGCTGTCGGGCGGGGAGCCGACCGTGCACCCCGAGATCGTCGAGATCATCCAGGCCGCGGTCGAGCGCAACGTGACGCGCGTGCTGCTCAACACGAACGGGATCAGGGTCGCGAAGGACGACCGCTTCCTCGAGGCGCTCCATCGGCTTCGTGATCGGGTCGAGGTCTATCTCCAGTTCGACGGATTCGACCTCGAGACGCACCTCTATCACCGGGGCGAGGACCTGCGCGACATGAAGGCGCGGGCGATCGGGCGCCTGACCGAGGCGCGCATCTTCACGACGCTGACCATGGTCGTGGCCGAGGGCGTCAACGATCACGAGATCGGCCGGGTCGCCGACTTCGCGTTCCGCACCGACTACATCGCCGGCGTGGCCTATCAGCCGGTCTTCGGCTCCGGCCGGGCGAACCCCATCGACCCGATGCGCCGGATGACCACCACCGGCGTGCTCAAGCGCCTCGGCCCGCAGACCGATGGGCGGGCAAGCGCCGAGGACTTCATCGCGTTGCCGTGCAGCCATCCCGACTGCTGCGCCATCACGTACTTCGTCCGGGAGGACTCCGGGGCGTATCGGTCCATCCCGAGCATGGTGGGGATCGAGCGGCTCAAGGCGAATTTGTCGGTGGTGGGCAACCGGATCGCCGCCGATGACGAGCTGTGGGACGCGCTCATCGGGATGATGAGCGAGACGACGACCATCACCCGTCCGGAGCTGATCGACTACCTGCTCAACATCTGCGAGGCGTGCGATCTCTCGGTCGGCGGGTTCATCAAGGACGTCGGGCGCTACCTGCTGAAGGGGGAGCGTGCCGCCGAGCTCGTGGCGCTGCGAACGAAGCGATTGAGCGTGAAGTCGTTCATGGACGCCTGGACGATGAACATCGAGCGGCTCCAGCAATGCTGCGTGCACGTCGGCTCGATCGACGGCGAGTCCGACCCGGTGCGGATCCCGTTCTGCGCGCGCCAGCTCTTCGGCGCGCTGCGGCGACGCACCTCGGTCGGCCAGGTCGGGGCACGGGAGCTCGTGACGCTCGACGGGCTGGGGGCGCGGTCATGAGCGCGCCCGCGGTCGAGGCCGATCCGGTCCGCGCGTGGCTGGCGCAGCGACCGCCGCTCACTCGCGCCCAGAAGTACGACCGCCTGGCGTTCACCTTCTGCAAGATGGGCACGGTGGGCCTCATCGCCTGGCTGCTGACGCCGCCCATCCTCGTGCTCGGGGTGGCGCTGCTCGCGATCTACCTCTACGGGCGGGCCGTGGCCATGGGCATCACCCGCTCGCAGTGCATCCTGCGCCGCCCGATGCTGATCATGGGCTTCTGGGCCGCGGTGGCCGCCGCGGACGCCACCTGGCTGCTGCTCCTGCGGTAGACCCAGCTCCTTTCCGCCGTTTGCGGGGGGCGCAAGTCACTACGGCCCTCGGTCTGTTTTCGACCATCGTTTGCCCGCGGCCGGGCGGTCCGCGCTGGGCTGGCTCACCACCTGGGCCTGGACATTCCCGCTTCGCTGACGGTGCGCGCTGAACCGATCCACAGCCGGGCCTGAGCTGATTCGCACTTGGTTCGGCTACGAATAGGTTTAGGCCACGGCCGCCAACACTGCGCTCGCGGCCGGCCCAGGGGGCGGGCCTGACCGCGGACACAGCACGTCCTACGCCGCGAGCGCCTCGCAGATGATCGCTGTCGGGAAGTCGTCGTGTCGTCCGGCCGAGCTTCATCAGCACGAGACACGCGAGCATGGCAAGGAAGAAGGCTCGGGCACGAAACATCGGTGAACTCCCCGCTCACGATGGGCGGCAGCCGCCTGCAGGGCGGT
>JBHENV010000318.1:0-4431 GCA_046261895.1 Candidatus Limnocylindria bacterium | reverse complement strand
CTCATCCATGTTCTCGCAGTCACCCTCTTCGAGGATGGTCCGCGCGTCGTTGAACGCGACGCCGACCTCCGCGTCGTCGTTGCAGAGTGCGATCACCGAGTTGTCGTGGCCACCCGAGAAGATCGGCTCGATGTCGGTCTCCGGATCGATCCCGGCACCGATGAGCTGCACCGCCGGGAAGATGTACCCGGACGCCGAGGCCTGCTCGACGAAGCTCACGGCCGTCCCCTCCGGGATCTGCGCGATCGCATCCTCGCCGATCGGGCCCTCCTCCGCGTCCAGCGTGCCGTTGCAGAAGAGAAGACCGTCCTCGTTCGCCTCGGGCTCGTCCTCGCAGTACGCGTCGGGATTGTTCGTCATCCACTGGGTGTGATAGGTGACCCTCCCGTCACGCGCCGACTGGAGGATGATATCCGCCCCGGCGATGGTCTCGGCCTGCAGCAGCGAGAAGGGGCCGAAGGCTCCGATATCCGCCGTACCCGCCTCCATGGCGGCAACCAGGGCGGTGTAGTCCGTCGGGACGAACGACTCGACCGGGATGCTGAGCTCTTCGGTCAGGTAGTCGGCCAGCGGCTGCGCATTCTCAACGAGCACGTCAGCCTCCCGCGACGGGACGAGGCCGAGGACAAGCTCCTCCGGCATCTCGGACCCGGTGCCACCACCGGAGGCGGCGGGCTGGCTGCCGGGCGCCTCGCTCTCATCTGCAGGCTGGGTTCCGCAGGCGGTGGCAACGATCATCGTCACCGCCAGCACTGCGAAGAATCTCAGGTGCCTCACTGTGTTCTCTCCTCATGTTGCGGCCGCGTCTGGGCACGGCGCGATCAGGCAATCGTCGAGGACTCCCCCTCGTCGATCTCCGCACCCGCTCGGGGAAGGAACGGAACATATTGGCGTGAGCCGCTGGGACAGCACGCTGGCGCGCCGGACAGGATTCGAACCTGCGACCTTCGGCTCCGGAGGCCGACGCTCTATCCACTGAGCTACCGGCGCGCGCGGCCGGGAGATCACCCGATCCACCGACCGCGGGCATGGTACACGCGGGACCGATACGCGTCATTCGTGTAGTCGAAGGCCCCCGCCGAAGCGGGGGCCTTCATTGCTGCCGGATTCGCTAACCGCAAGGGCATCTTTCACGCACGGTTTCCCGTACTACCCTAACCCTAACCTACCCATGGCCTTGCGACCAGTAGTGAATCGCTGTACGAACAGCGCCCTCAGGATAGACCGCGTGTTCTCTTTAGACAAGAGTTTGTAGATTTAGTTTCCTTTACATGGCAAAGCGTCGGACACGTTCTGAGGGTGCGGAGCGACCTATCCCCCGGGCGATGGCTCGGCCGCCGAGATCGTGATCGACTCGATGATCACCGGCGTCAATGGCAGGTTTGTCGCGCTCACCGGCACCTGGGCGACTGCGTCGACGATGTCGGTGCCCTCGACCACCGTCCCGAGGATCGAGTAGACGCCGACCGCGCGCAGCTGGGCGTCGAGGTCCGCGAGGGTGATGAAGAACTGGCTCCCGTTGGCACGCCCGTCATTCGCCATGGCCACCACGTGGGGGTCGTAGCGCAGCCCATCGGCAGGCGGCTCGATCTCGAACTCGTAGCCGGGGTCGCCCTGCCCGACGCCCTCGAAGTCGCCTCGGTTGTCCCTGGTTCCCGGGTCGCCCGCCTGGATCACGAAGTCGGCGATGACCCGGTGGAAGGTGACGCCGTCGTAAAAGCCGCAACGGGCGAGAGCAACGAAGCTCGCGGTCGCCAGCGGTGCCCCGTCCGAGTCGAGCTCCATCACGACCTCGCCTTCCACGGCGCCGCCGATCTGCATCGTCGCGAATCCGGCGTTCTCTAGCGTTGCCTGGGCCGATGCCGAGGTCGGCGCCTCCGTCGGACAGGCGGACGCCGGCGTCGGGGCGGGATCCGTCCCGCAGGCAACCAGGACGAGCACCAGGCCGGCGAACGGAGCGAGCCGTTTCATCGGCCATTGGCCTCGAAGAGCCGGCGAGCGTAGCTGACCGGCATGGTGCCGCCATAGATCAGGGTGTCGTGGAATCGGCGCAGCTCGAACCTGGCGCCAGCGCGCGCCCGGACATCGGCTTTCAGCTTCTCGATCATGTGCCTGCCGAAGAGGTAGGAGAGCTGGTAGGTGGGTGTCGAGGTATAGCGCTTGACCTCGGCCAGGGCAGCCGGGCGCTCGAAGCCTGTCTCTGCGACGAGCCGATCGACCGCTTCATCGAAGCCGAGCAGGCCGCGATGGAGTGACACGTCCAGGATGATCCGGACCGCACGCCAGATCGCGTCGGTGTGAACGATGTACCAGCCCTTCGGCGTGTCGTCGAAGCCGTGCTCCTTCATCATCCGCTCGCAATAGAACGCCCAACCCTCCGCGAATTCCGGAGCACCGGAGAAGAGACGCACGAGGCTCGGATTCGTGATCGCGGCCGAGAGCTGGAGGTGGTGGCCGGGGTAGGCTTCGTGGACCGAGGTGTTGTTGATCGAGGCGCGGTTGTGCTCGCGCATCATGTCGGGCGAGGATGGCGGCGTGACGATATAGACGCCGACCGGGATCGGATCGAACTTCGCTGGGTCGTAGTAGGCCGCGAACGGGATGAGATGGCGGATGAACGAGGGCGTCTCGATGACGTTGAGATGATCCTCGTCGGGCGGCGTCGCGAGCCCGTGCTCGACCACGAACGCCCGTGCCCGGTCCATCGACTCGCGGTACTCGGCAAGCGACTCGGCAAAGGTCACGGCGTGGTCGCCCTTGACGATGTCCGCGATCTCATCCGGCGATGCGGAGGGATCGATCTCCGATGCCACCGCGTCGCGAGCGGCCGTCTCGGAGACGAGCAGCTCCTCGCCGACGGCCAGGATCTCGTCCCCATCGGCCTCGAGCTCGCGCAGGCGGAGCATCTCCTCGAACCGCTCCGGCCCGGCCGTCCAGTCGGCGGAGGCGCGCGGCAGGACGTCGGTGCGCAGCCAGCTGGCATGCTCGGACAAGGCGGCCTTGGTGGAGTCGACCGAGGCGGCCAGTCGATCCGCGAGGGCATCGTCGCGGCCGTCGGTGCGGGCAACGGCAAGAATCGTGTCGAGGAAGCCGGGCATCTGTTCGGTCGATTCGAGGTCGATCTCGGTCCAGAGCTTGACGGGGTCGGTGACGCGCTCGCGGGTCTCCGCTAGCAGGCGTGGCGCGGCATCGAGCCGTTGCCCGATGCTCTCGAGGCGGTCGCCCAGCGGCGCGAAGTCTCTGGTGAAGAGCGGGAAGAGCGCCTCGCCGATGTGCTCCGCCCCACCTGACGACCCGGCCCACGGGCGGTACTCGGTCTGCCAGTAGAGTCCGAGCCTCGCCTGGTGGATCGCCAGGTCGCGGTCGAGCGCGCGCTCGGTGCTCAGCTCGCTCACGTCGAATGCCGACAGCTCGTCGATCGTGCGCCGGAAGAAGGCGATCTCCTCGTCGACCGCGTCGCGGCCACCCGAGGAGAGCTCGCCGTCACGGTCGTGGATGCCGAGAAAGGTCGCGGATTCGGGTCGCATCGCCAGCTGGTCGCGGAACCAGCGGTCGATCGTGCGATCGAAGCGTGCGTCGGCGTCAGAAGGAGCCGTGGTCATCGAATCCGTACCTCCGGTGCGGGCCGCTCACGGACGGGCGAGCGCCGGTGCAACGTGCGGGCTTGGCGCCTCAGCCGGCCGGAGCCAGGACGCGCTCGAGGAAGCCTAGCACCCAGCCGGCATAGTCCTCGGCGCAGACCTCATCGGACCGTGCGTGGCCGGCCGGAGCGCAGACGTGCAGCTCGGTCGGCGAGCCGGCTTCCGAGGCGGCTGCCAGGATCGACTCCGCGTCATCCGGGCCGATCGAGGTATCCGCTTCGCCATGAATGAGCAGGAGTGGACGTTCATCGAGCCGCGCGGCGGTCATCATCGGGTCGACGGACGAGACGTCCTCGCCCGTCCGCATGAGCGTGCCGAGCAAGATCGCCCAGCTGCCCGGCAGGGAGAGCGGATAGCCGCTGCCGTCCAGCCGCGCCTGGGCGGCGTTCGCGAGCGTGGCATGCGCGGATTCGACGATGACGCCGTCGACACGATCGTCTCGGTCGGCCTCGGCGAGGGCCGTCGCGGCTCCCATCGAGACGCCGAGGATGGCGATCCGGTCGGGATCCTTCTGCCGCTCGAGCCAGTCGATCATGGCCCGCAGATCGGCGGCCTCGCGCACGCCCTGCGTGGTGGCGGCATTGGCGCTCTGGCCATGGTTGCGGAAGTCGAGCAGGAGCAGGTTGTAGGCGTCATGCAGGATCGCCGCGCGGTCGAGCATGGCGCTCTTGTTGCTGCCCCAGCCGTGCGCCAGGACCACGGTCGGCCCGTTCGGCCCGGTGTCGGCGGTCGAGGGGACGTACCAGCCGGCGAGCCCGATCTCACCGACGCTCACCGTGCCATCGGCCGG
>JBHENV010000317.1:0-3697 GCA_046261895.1 Candidatus Limnocylindria bacterium | reverse complement strand
GTCGTCTTTCCCGAGCCGGATCGGCCGATGATCATCACCGCCTCGCGTTGTCGGACCTCGAGATCGATCCCGCGAAGGACGTGGTTTGCGCCGAAGTACTTGTGGATCCCTTCCGTGCGCACCATGACGTCGCCGACGTGCGTCGGCAGGGTCTGCTCGTAGACCGAGGCGGTCGGTGCGCTAAGCCCTTCGACTTCGGAAGGATCACGACGTGAAATCATCATCGGTCACCGCGTGCCATGCGTCGCTCGAACCGCTCCTGGAAGATGCTGAACAGGATGGTCAGGACCCAGTAGGCGAGGGCGGCGATGAGAATCGCCGGGATCGTCTGGAACTCCGAACGTCCGACTCGCTGCGCGCGCCACAGCAGCTCCTGGACGGTGATGATCGAGACCAGCGAGCTGTCCTTGATCATGGCGATGAACTCATTCCCGATTGCCGGCGTGACGATCCGGATCGCCTGCGGCAGCACGATGCGTCGAAAGATATGGGCCTCCCGCATACCCAGCGCCTGGGCCGCCTCCCGCTGGCCTCCGGCCACCGCCTGGAGTCCGGCGCGGAAGATCTCGGTCATGTAAGCGCCGTAGTTGAAGCCGAGTGCGAGGATGCCGGTCGGGATCGGATCGAGCACGATGCCCGCCTGAGGGAGCGCGTAGTAGGCAAAGAAGATCTGCACGAGGAGCGGCGTCCCGCGGACGATTGACACGTAGAGCGACGCAATGGCGTAGATGACGGGATTTGTGCTGAGGCGGCCCAGAGCGCCGATGACCGCCAGCGTGGTGGCGAGCAGGATCGAAAGGATGGACACCAGGACCGTGATTCCGGCGCCCTGGAGGATGTACGGCCCGCTCCGCGCGATGAACTCCCACTCCACGCGGCCGGCATTCCACAGGAAGAGCCCGAGACCCCCGACGAGGACGACCCAGACTCCGATGAAGATGAGCCGGCGCCGCCAACGTTCCGCTTGCTGCGCGTTCGCAATCTCGGCAATGATCGGCGCTGCAGGCTCGGCGCTCAACGCGCCGTGCGCGTGCGCGTCCCCGCCTGGATGCGTCAATGACGGCTCCTCAGCCTCCGGGACGCTTCGACGGGAAGACCGTGCTGGTCGTTCCCGCCGCGCGTCGCCTGGGGCGCTAGTCCTGCGTGGTCAGGTCGATACCGCCGTACCACTCCTCGGAAAGTGCGGTCAGGGTGCCGTCCTCATGCATCTCGCCGATGATCTGGTCGACCGCCTCGACGAGGGAGTCGTTGTCCTCGACGGCCTTGTCGAAGGCCACGGCAAGCGGCTCGAAGAAGATCGGGTCGCCGATCGCGATGACCGGGTAATCCTCCTCGATCGCAGCCTCGACGGTCGTGATCGAGCTGATCCAGCCGTCGAACTCCGATCGACCTGCCTGCCAGGCCTCGGCGCAGTTGATGTCTGTGGGCAGCGTCGTTGCGGTGATGCCCGCCGGCGGCTCGGTGACCTCGCCCGCATCCTCGGGCAGCGTGAGGGTTCCCTCGATCCAGTCGAGGTATGTCGTGGCCTCGGCCACGCAGACTGTCGTCCCGGCGAAGTCCTCGATTGCCGAAATCTCGGTCCCCTCCGTCGTGGCCATCTGGGCGGGCGTGTAGTAGTAGGGCTCGGTGAAGTCAAGAACCTCCCTGCGGTCTTCGGTAATCGTCACTGAACCGACGCTGACGTCCCACCGCTCTGACCAGTTACCGGCCACCACCGCGTCAAAGAGCGGGTCAGTGAACTCGTAGTCCACGCCCAGCCGGGTCGCGACCTCGATGGCCACGTCGATGTCGAAGCCCTCGTACTCGCCGGTCTCGGTATTCAACGACGACTGCGGCGGATAGGCCGGATCGGTCGAGATGACGAGCACCCCGGCTTCGCAGATGCGGGCGAGGGCATCGTCGCCCGAGGCGTCGTCGCAAGGCACGCCCGCTGCGGCGCTTGCGCTCGCGGCCGGCTCTGAGGCGGCAGCTGAGCCGGTTGCCGATTCGGTTGCCGACTCGCTCGCCGGCGCAGTCGCCGACTCGCCGGTGTTCGCCTGGCACGCGGCCAGCACGAACATCGCCATCGCCAGGACGGCAATGCATCGCTTGACTTCCATGTGTCTCCTCATAGTGCGGGCACGCCGACACCCTCGCGGCGGCGTTGGGGGCCATTCGGTCGGGACGTTGTAGCACTTCGCGGCGTCAGGCGGCAAGAAATTCGGGGTCGTCGGTACACTCACGGCATGACGACGACCCAGCGAGCGATGGCCACGGCGCTTCCTCTCAGCCGCGCCGCGACCCTCCCGTCACGCTATTACTTCGACGCCGACATCCTTGCGGCTGAGAAGCAACGCGTCTTCGGCCGAACCTGGCAACTGGTCGCGCGGACCGATGAGCTCCGTCGGGTAGGGGACTTCGTGCCGGTGACGGTCCTCGATGAGCCGATCGTGATCACCCATGGCCTGGATGGTGGGCTGCGCGCCTTCTACAACGTGTGCCGGCACCGCGCAGGACAGGTGGCGCTGACGAAGGGCAACCGCAAGTCGCTGCAATGCCGGTATCACGGGTGGACATACGGCCTCGATGGCGGTCTGCGCGCCTGTCCGGAGATGGAGGCGACCGAAGACTTCCGCAAGGAGGACTTCGGGCTGGTGCCCGTTCGTGTCGAGCGCTGGGGACCGTTCGTCTTCGTCAACCTCTCGGACGACGCGCCACCGCTGGCCGACATGATGGACGGCATTCCGGGCGAGGTGGCGAAGGCCGGTTACGACGTCGACAGCATGCACCTGGTCGAGCGGCGCGAGTACGAGATCGAGTGCAACTGGAAGGTGTATGTCGACAACTACCTGGAGGGCTATCACCTGCCGATCGCGCACCCCCAGCTGTTCCGCGAGCTCGACTACGACAGCTACCGCGTCGAGGAGTTCCGCTACTACTCGAAGCAGCATGCGCCGATCCGGGAGCTCAAGCCGGGGGAGGAGCTCGGGGTCGACCGCCGCTACCTGCGCCAGCCGGGCGTCGAGGACTCCGCCCTCTACTACTGGCTCTTCCCGAACACGATGTTCAACATCTACCAGGACAACATGTCCTCGAACGTCATCCTGCCACTCGGACCGGACAGGACCCTCACCATCTTCGAGTGGTTCTTCGCCGAGCCGGGCTCCGGCCCGGGATGGGAGTCGATGCAGCAGACGATTGCCTTCTCCGACGAGATTCAGCAGGAGGACATCGTCCTCTGCGAGCAGGTGCAGCGCGGGCTGCGCTCCCGCGCCTACGACACCGGCCGCTTCAGCGCCAAGCGCGAGAACGGCGTCTACCACTTCCAGAACCTGGTCCGCGAGTTCCTCGACGAGCAGGAGCCCGGATGACCTACGAAGAGCTGCTCGACCTCGCGCGGCGGTACGAGGGCAAGACCCTCGAGACCGTCACGGGCAAGCCGTTCACCGTCGGCATCTACCGCGACTGTCCGTTCTTCACGCCGGCGTCGAGCGGGTACGGGCAGAGCGACGGCCGCAGGGCAGCGGAACGATTCCTCGTTCGCTACAACGAGATCGGGAGTTTCCGGCCCGGTGATTACAGTGACGTCACCCGCAACGCGTCCTACTACGTGGCCCTGGTGCGTCAGCCGCGGTGACCCACCAGCCCGGATTCACATGACGCGTGCACTACGTCCAGTAGAGCCGCTCTGGACCGTCTCAATGCACGCCGCGTGTGA
>JBHENV010000316.1:0-3600 GCA_046261895.1 Candidatus Limnocylindria bacterium | reverse complement strand
GGCGGCCAAGAACCGATTCGGATCGACCGACGAGGTGGGGGTGCTCGAGATGCGCGGCGACGGGCTGGCCGAGGTCGACGACGCCAGCCGTTTCTTCCTGGAGTCGGATGAGACGCCCACGGCCGGCTCGGCGGTCACGATCGCCCTGGAGGGCACTCGACCGCTCGCGGTCGAGATCCAGGCACTCTCGGCCGCCGCCAGCTACGGCTCGCCCCGGCGTGCCACGACCGGGATCGACGCCAATCGGGTCCTCATGCTGATCGCGGTGCTCGCCCGACACGCCGGCTTGAACCTGAGCGGCCACGACGTGTACGTCAACGTGGCCGGCGGCCTTCGGATCGATGAGCCGGCCGCCGACCTCGCCGTTGCCATGGCGCTCGCGTCGAGTCTCCGCGAGCGTCCGGTTCGACGCGGCACGGTGCTCGCCGGAGAGGTGGCGCTGTCGGGGAGGCTGCGCGCCGCGGTGCGTGCCGACCGCCGCCTGTCGGAGGCGACACGGCTCGGCTTCGACCGGCTCGTGACCGGTCCGGCGCGCGGCGAGCGCGTGGCCCCAGGACGGAGCGGCCTGACGGTGGCGGCGGATATCCGAGCCGCCCTGGAGGCGACCCTGGAGCACTGAGCCGCCGGGTACCGCGGCGTGACGCATCGGGGGTCCCGTGCTACCGTTGGTGTCTCGTTTCGGCTTGGGCCGCGCTGCCACGCCCTCCTTCATCACTTCATCCGGCCGCGCACCCCTCATTCATTCTCGGACTGATCCACTCATGACACGCACCATCCAGTTCACGGGTGCTCTGCTGGGCACCCTCATCGGCTTTGCCCTCGGCCTGACGCTGCTTCAGCGCGCCGGTGACCTCATCGAATCCGCGAATCGCCCTGCGTTCCTGACCGCGTTTGTCGTCGCGTCACTGCTGTTCGGTTACCTCGCGATCCCCTACATCACGATCTACCCGGTGCGCCGTGCCGTCGGTTCGCTCAGCGAGGCGGGCGCGGGCGAGTTCGCCCTCGGTGTCGGCGCCATCGTCGTCGGGCTCCTCATGGGAGTCCTGCTCGGCGTCCCGCTGTCGCAGATGGGCGGCGTGCTCGGATCGGTCGGTCCGCCGATCGTCTCGCTCTTCCTTGCCTTCATCATGCTGGCGGCGACGATGTACAAGCGCGACGTGCTGCTGGGCGCCCTCTCCGGGTGGATCCCCGGGTCACGAGGCCGCCGGGCGACGAACCAGGTGGTGGTCGACACGAGCGCGGTGATCGATGGCCGCATCGTGGATATCGCGCGCACCGGCTTCGTGCTGGGCACGCTGGTCGTGCCACGCTTCGTCCTCGACGAGCTCCAGCGCATCGCGGACTCGCCCGATGCGATGCGACGCAATCGCGGGCGGCGCGGGCTCGAGATGCTCTCCGCGCTCCAGAAGGACCCCGTGACCACGGTGGAGGTCAGCGAGGCGACCTATCCCGAGGTGGCCGAGGTCGATGCCAAGCTCATGGCCTACGCGCGCGACCACACGGCCGCCATCCTCACCAACGACTACAACCTGAACCGTGTCGCCGACCTCCAGGGCATCCGCGTGCTCAACATCAACGAGCTTGCCAACGCCGTGAAGTCGGTGCTCCATCCGGGGGAGGAGATGAGCGTGCGCATCATCCAGGAGGGGAAGGAGGCCGGCCAGGGGGTGGGATACCTCGACGACGGCACCATGATCGTCGTCGAGGGCGGATTGCGGCACCTCAACACCGATCTGCCGATCACGGTCACCCGCGTGCTCCAGACGGTGGCGGGTCGAATGATCTTCGCGCAGCCCCGGACCGAGGGCGGCTGACCTGGCGCCGATGCCGACAAGCCACCCATTTGCTGCCATCCTCGTCGCCGCCGGCAGCAGCCGCCGGATGGGCAGCGACAAGCTGTGGACCGACTTCTGGGGCCGGCCGACCTGGCGTTGGGCCCTCGATGTCCTCCTGGCGAACCGCGGCCTGGTGCGCGTCGTGATCACCGTCCCATCTGACGCGATCGGGCGGTTCGGCGACGCGCTTCCGCCGGGTGCCGGTGATCGGTGCCTCGTGGTGGCGGGCGGCGAGGTCCGTGCGGACTCCGTCATCGCCGGGCTCTGGGCACTCACCCGGGCGGGCCACGATGACGACACGCTGGTGCTGGTGCACGACGCGGCACGGCCAGCGGTCAGCGCCGAGCTCGTCAAGGCGGTGGTGACGGCGGCGGCCGCCGGTGGGGACCGCGCCATCGCGCCCGTGGTGCCGATCGTTGACTCGCTCAAGCGCATCCGCGGCGGGCGCGTCGTGGCGCCCGTCGAGCGCGAGGAGGTTGCCGCGGCGCAGACGCCTCAGGCAGGGCGCCTCGGGGCGCTCCGCGCCGCCATCGAGGAGGCGCACGCCTGGGGCCGGCCCATCACCGATGACGTGGGGGCGATGGCCAGTATCGGCGTGCCGATTGATACCGTCCCGGGTGATCCCGCCAACCGCAAGCTCACCGAGGCGGCGGACCTGGCGCCGATGCGGGCGATCCTTGCCGAGCGCGTGATGAGCCTGGGCCCGCATGATCTCGGCTCCGTGCGCCGTGTCGGGATCGGTTTCGACGCTCACCGGCTGGTCACCGGACGTCCCATGCGCGTGGGCGGGCTGACGTGGGACGAGGAGCCTCGTGGGCCGCTCGGCCACTCGGACGGCGACACCGCGCTGCACGCGCTCATCGATGCGCTGCTCGGAGCCGCGCGGCTCGGGGACGTCGGCGTGCTCTTCCCTGCCGGTGATAGCTGGGAGGGCGCGGATTCGGCGGAGCTGCTGGAACGGGCCTCAAAGCTCCTCTCGGATCATGGTTGGCGAGCCGCGAACGTGGATTTGGCGGTGGCCGGGGTTCGGCCGAGGATCGCCACGCGTCGAGACGAGCTGTCGGCGCGGGTCGGGGAGCTGGTCGGTGTCGACGCGGGGGCCGTGTCGGTCAAGGGCACCACCTCTGATGGGCTCGGGTTCGCGGGCGACGAGGGAATTGCCGCCTGGGCCGTCGTCAGCATCGAGCCGGCACGGTGAGCGAGTGGATCGGCGGGCGCCGTCCCGTGGCAGAGGCGCTTGCGGCCGGACGCCTGGCGCATCGGCTTCTGGTCTCGGCCAGCGCCAGGCCGGCGCCTGAGCTGCGCGCCATCACCGACGCAGCGCGGCGCCTCAGCCTGCCGGTGGATCGCGTGCCCGCTGATCAGCTGACGCGCATTGGCGGCTTCGACGGCCACCAGGGCGTCCTGCTGGAGGTGGGAGATCGACGCTGGGCCCAGGTCGAGGAGATGCTTGCCAGTGCGGGGGAGGGAGATCCGCTGATTCTCGTCCTCGAGCACCTCCAGGATCCGACCAACTTCGGGACCCTGCTGCGCTCCGCCGAGGCGGCCGGCGTGCATGGCGTCGTCTTTCCCGAGCGTGGGGCGGCCCCGCTGAGCGCCGCCGCGGTCAAGGCCAGTGCCGGCGCGAGCGAACACCTGCTCATCGGGCGCCTGCCGACGATTGGCGAGGCGATTCACGAGCTCAAGTCGAAGGGGTTGCGTCTGGCGGCGGCCGACCAGGAAGCGAACGAGTCAGCCTGGGCGAGCGACCTGACCGGCCCGATGG
>JBHENV010000315.1:0-7894 GCA_046261895.1 Candidatus Limnocylindria bacterium | reverse complement strand
ACCTCCACCACGCGCACGCTGCCCGGCTCGATGTCGGAAGTGCGCGCGACCGTCACGAAGCCGCTGGCGGTCTGCTCGAGCGTGGTCATGCCAGACCCTCGGTGGTGCCGATCCGCCGCGCCAGGGCGCCAAGGATCCGCTCCCGGATCGTCTCGTCCTCGATCCTGGCCACCACCTGCTCGAAGAAGCCCCGAACGATCATGCGCTCCGCCGACTCCGCATCCAGCCCCCGGCTCTGTGCATAGAAGAGGGTGGTCGGGTCGATGGCACCGGCGGTCGCGCCGTGCCCGCAGCGCAGGATGTCGTTGGCCTCGATCTCGAGCACCGGGATCGGCTCTGCGCCGGCCTGCGGGCTGAGCAGCAGGTTGCGGCACTCCTGGTAGCTGCTCGTCTGCTTCGTGCCATGGCGCACGTTGGTGATGCCGTAGAAGGATGCGTGGGCCCGATCGTAGAGCGCGGACAGGTAGAGCAGGTCGCTGGTGGTGTGGTCGGCGGCGAGATCCTGTACGGTGTTGATGTCGATCTGCTGATCGTCGCCCGCGGCGAGCAGGCCGAGCACCTTCGAGGTGCCGCCCTTGCCGGTCATCAGCACGTCGAGCCCCAGCTTGGTGATCTTCGAGCCGACCTCTGCGTTGAGCGTAGTGACGACCGCGTCCTGACCGACCACGACCCGCTCGGCGCCAACGTGCCAGGCCGCGTCACCGAGCTGCTGCAGGCTCGCGTACCGGACGCGGGCGGTCTGCCCGGCACGGACGTCGGCGATGCCGCCGAACCAGCCGGGCGCACCATCGGGGGATGTGACCTCCTCGAGCAGCGTCACGCTGCTGGCCTCCTCGGCGACCACGAGAGACACGGGATGAAAGGCGATGTCAGCACGCGGCAAGGTGTAACGAGCCACCAAGGTTCCGTCGACCGTCACCCCTCGCGGGACATAGCAGAAGAGACCGCCGGTCCAGGCCGCATGTGCCAGCGCCCAGAAGTGAGCATGCGAGCCGGGCCCGTCCGCCTGACCCAGGAAGCGCTCCACGAGCTCGGAATGGTCACGGACCGCGGTGCGCAGGTCGGTGAGCACGACTCCGGCCTCCGCCGCGTCGGGCGAAAGGTGGGTCTCGAGCTGTGGAACGTCGAGCAGCAGCCCGACGTCGCGGGGAAGCGCGTCGAGCGACGTGCGACGCCACTCCTCCTCCTGCCCGGTCGGCGGTGGCGTCCGTTCGGCCCGCTCCCACCAGCGGGCGCGAAGCGCGCGCAGCCAACCTGGTTCGTCGAATCGGTCACTGATGCGCCCGATCGCGTCGGCATCGAGCGCCGATGCGGTCTGCGTGAGGGTCATCGGATCAGCCGACCGCCCCTTCCATCTGGAGCTGGATGAGGCGGTTCATCTCGACCGCGTACTCCATCGGCAGCTCCTTGACGATCGGCTCGATGAAGCCGTTGACGATCATGGCGGAGGCCTCGGCCTCCGACAGGCCGCGGCTCATCAGGTAGAAGAGCTGCTCGGACCCGACCTTGGAGACCGTCGCCTCGTGACCGATGGTCACGTTCTCCTCGTCGATCTCCATGTAGGGATACGTGTCGGAGCGAGCGTCGTCGTCGAGGATGAGCGCGTCGCAGCGCACCGTTGACTTCGAACGCTCACAGCCGGAATAGACCTTGATGAGCCCGCGGTACGATGTCCGGCCCGTGCCGCGCGAGATCGACTTCGAAGTGATCAGCGAGGTCGTGTTCGGCGCCGCGTGGATGATCTTGCCGCCCGCGTCCTGGTGCTGGCCGTCGCCCGCGAACGCGATGCTGAGCACCTCGCCATGGGCACGCTCGCCGAGCAGGTAGATCGACGGGTACTTCATGGTGACCTTGGAGCCGAGGTTGCCGTCGACCCACTCCATGACAGCATCCTCGTGCGCGACCGCGCGCTTGGTGACGAGGTTGTAGACGTTTGAGCTCCAGTTCTGGATCGTCGTGTAGCGGACGCGCGCGCCCTTCTTGACGATGATCTCGACCACGGCCGAGTGCAGCGAGGCGGTCGAGTAGGTCGGGGCGGTGCAGCCCTCGACGTAGTGAACGCTGGATCCCTCGTCGGCGATGATCAGGGTGCGCTCGAACTGGCCCATGTTCTGGGTGTTGATGCGGAAGTAGGCCTGCAGCGGAAGCTCGACGTGGACGCCCTTCGGCACGTAGATGAATGAACCACCCGACCAGACAGCCGTGTTCAGTGCCGCGAGCTTGTTGTCGTTGGCGGGAATGACCGTGCCGAAGTGCTCGCGGAAGAGGTCCGGGTGCTCCTTCAGCGCCTGGTCGGTGCCCATGAAGATGACGCCCTGCTTCTCGAGGTCCTCGCGGATGTTGTGGTAGATGACCTCGGAGTCGTACTGGCCGCCGACACCGGCGAGGTACTTCTTCTCCGCCTCCGGAATGCCGAGCTTGTCGTAGGTGCGCCGGATGTAGTCGGGGACGTCATCCCATGACTGGGCAGCTCCGCCCTCGGGGTTGCCGGTGACGTAGTAGTAGATGTCACCGAAGTCGATCCCGCTCAGGTCCGCGCCCCACTTCGGCATCGGGCGCGCCTCGAAATGCCGATAGGCCTTCAGGCGCAGATCGGTCATCCACTTCGGTTCGTCCTTGATGCGGCTGATCTCCGCCACGACCTCGGCGCTGATCCCCTTCGCGAAGGTCGTTCGAGGCTGCTCGGCGTCGTGCCAGCCGTATTTGTAGCTGTCGGGAATCTGGCTCAGGGCGGGATTCGGAAGGGCCATGCGCTCCTCGGATTCACGCCGGGAATCGCCCTGTCCGCGAATCCCGACTGAAATGGTCGGTGTTACGCGGCCATTGTCCTGCACGGCGCCCGCCGGGTCAACCGACCGAGCTCACCCTCGTCGACGGTCGGCTCCGCGAGAGGCGGCTCATCAGTTGAAGGTGTACTGCGCGAGCGCGTTCTCGGTGGAGACCGAGATCACGCTGGGACCACCGAGCAGCACGATGCGCGTCGGGTTGAGCCGGTCGAGCTCCGCCGCGCTGGAGGCAGGAATTCCCGCCTTGACCAGGATGGTCGGAGCACCACGCACGGCCGCAGCAGGCCCCGCAGCGAGCGCGTCGGGGAAGTTGTCGCCGGTGGCGACGTACGCGATCGGGGCGCCTGAGGGCAGGTGGAACCTGGAGATCGCCGCGGCGGTGGCGTAACGATCCGCGCCCGCCAGCCTGATCACCTGGCCGGCGGTGTAGCGGTCCACCTCGGTCATGACTCCGTCGGAGACGGCGCTCGGACCGCCGACCACGATGATCCTTCCGGGAGCGAGCCGCGTGAGCTCGGCGCGGAGTGAGGGCGGAATAAGCGTCGGCTTGGTGAGCAGCAACGGGGCCCCGGCTCGTGCGGCGTGCGGCACCACCGAGAGCGCGTCGGGCCAGTTCGCGCCGCTCGCCACATACGCCGTCGCCACCCCGGCCGGGTAGGTCGCCCGCGACAGGGCCGCCGCGGTCTCATAGCGGTCCGCGCCCGCGACTCGCGTCTGTCCTCCACCGGTCTGATATCGGCCCACGAGCGAGGACACGTAGGGCGAGACCGCGCTGTTTCCGCCCACGATCACCGTTCGCGCGGGGTTGAGCCGCTCGAGCTCGGTCGTGGCCAGGGCGGGAACCCGATTCCGCTCGACCAGGATGAGGGGGCCTCGGCGGAAGCCGGCCGCCGCCCCGGCGGCGAGCGCATCGGGGAAGTTGGCGCCGGTCGTGATGTAGGCGACCGGAACGCCGCGCGGGAAGGCGTCCTCCGAGGCCACCGCAGCCGTCTCGTAGCGGTTGTTGCCGTATTGACGCTCCACCCTCGCGGTGCTGGCCGGTGGCGTCACGCAGGTGCGCCCGCTCGACAGGACGGTCGCATTGCCGTTGCTGGCGGCGATCCGGATCCGGGACCAGGCGCAATTGTTCGTCTCGTTCGACTCCACGTACCAGTTCTGCTCGTCCGTCCGCGCCTGGACGGTGTACTCGCCGGGCGGAAGCGTGCTGATGTCGATCCACTGGAAGGCGAAGTTGGCCGGGTATTCGTCGCCCCAGCCAACCGAGAGTCCCATCCGGTTGGTCAGGTCGCCCCGATCACCGCAGGCGGCTTCGCGGTACACCGACGGGCTCGAGCCGGACATGCGACGGCTGTCGAGGAAGCAGAAGCCGACCTTGGTGCCACGACGGACGACGCCGTTGTCCGACCACAGCTGGTAGAGCATCACGCCCTGGATATGCCAGTGATCGTGCCCATCGCCCGCGTATTCCATGAGGGCGCGGTTGTCCACCAGCCGGACCCCGCCAGACGTGTTGTAGATCGCCTGCTGCGTTCGCAGATGAGCGTCGTTGAGGTTGGCGCGCGTGCCCCGGACCTCCATGGGACCGGCCCCCTCGTTGGTCATGATGGTGGTGAAGCGAAGCCGACGCTGGCCACCCGCGGTCTCGGTGTAGAAGGTGGAGAGGTTCGCCATGCGCAGGTCGGGCAGCCGATCGGTGGCGGCCGACGCCGGGCGGGCTCCCAGGGTCGTGAGAATGAGCGCGATGGCAAGCGAGCTCCGCACCATGCGTGCTCGGGGGAAGCTCGGCAACGGAAGTCCTCCGGGCGATCGGATCGGCAGGCCGAGGCTACCAGAGCCTCACGGCGCTCCGCATGATCCGTGCGTCATGCCCCGCGCATCGAATGGTCCCCCGCCACCGTTACCTCGTCGACCGAGGCACCCGCCGCCACGAGCCGGCGGCCAAGCTCGGCCGGCAACGCACCGTCGATGCTGGCCAGCCCGACAACGCGCTCCCCCCGGCAGTACCCCAGGAGCCGATGCTCGATCAGCCATTGCGCGGTCTCCGATCCGTCGGCGGCGCCGATGACGTCGAGGCTGGCGCCGCCGACCTCGGAGAAGACCCACGGTGGCGGGTGGGTGACAAGCGGGAGCCCGAGCATGGAGAGCGCGGCCCGCTCGCCCGCCTCACGCGCCGCATGCCAGTGCTCCACGCGGCGACCATCCACGCGCGCCACGTCGCCGGCGGCCCATACGGCCGGATGGTCAGTTCTCTGCCCCACGTCGACCAGGATGCCGTCACCCGTCGCGAGACCCGCCGCCACGGCCAGCTCGTCACGGGGCACCACGCCGATCCCGGCGACGACGAACGCAGCCGGCAGCCGCTCGCCGTCGGTCCAGGCCGCCCGGTCGGCAAGTCGCCGCACGGCCGCTCCGAGGCGAAGGTCGACCCCGATATCGGCAAGCCGATCGACCGCCCACTCCGCCAGGCCGGTCCCCATGGTCCCGCCCCACAGGCTCGGCGCCATCTCGACCACCGTGGGCCGCAGTCCGAGGGACGCCAGGGCGGACGCGACCTCGAGACCGATGAACCCGCCGCCCAAGACGACCACTGGCGCGCCCGGCGACGCGGCCACCGCCGCCGCACGAATGCGCCTGGCGTCCTCCACCGTGCGGAGGAGGAGCGCGCCGTCACCACCCGGGATGGCGAGCCGGCGCAGCTCGGCGCCGGTGGCCAGCAGGCAGCGCTCGAACGCGATTGTGGTGCCGTCATGGAGCGTGGCCCGGCGCGCGCCGGGATACAGTGCGGTGACAAGCGCATCCGTCCGCAGCTCCACCGAACGACGCGTGTACCACGAGCTCGGCTCGGCGGCGAGCAGATCGTCGGGCAGGTCGTCGCGCAGCATCTCCTTGCTGAGCGGTGGACGGTTGTACGGCAACCGATCCTCCGCCCCGACGATCAGGATCGATCCATCGAAGCCGTGGCGGCGGAGGGCGCGAGCGCATCGTACCGAGGCGACGCCTCCCCCGATCAGCAGGACGTCGACCGATCGCTCAGCAGGCACCCCGTGCCCCCTCCACTCGCCGCAGCCACGTCCGAGCCCGGTCATCGAGATGGTCCACGTCGCCATGCTACCGACGCGGCTAGACTCGGTCGGATGCCGCTCCCCGAAGGGCTCCAGCTGCGCGCGGCCGACGCTGCGGACCTGCCACGCATCGCCGAGCTGCGCCAGAAGGTCGGCTGGTCGGTGCATGAATGGGCGCTCCGCGCCGTCCTCCGGCCACCGCACGCGCGATGCGTGGTCGCGGTCGACGGCAGCGACCGGGTGGTCGCCATCGGCTCCGGCATCAGCTACGGTCGGCTGGGGATCGTCGGCAACATGATCGTCGAGGCCGCCCACCGACGGCGCGGCACCGGGGCCGCCATCCTGGGTGGAGTGATGGAGTTCCTGGAGGGGCGTGGGTCGACGCGAATGGAGCTGTACGCCACGAGCGATGGGAGACCGCTCTACGCGGAGCATGGATTCGAGCCGACGGGGGCGAGCGCCATGGTCCGCGTGCCCCGCGCGCTCCGCAGCCCCGGCGAGCGCCTCGAGCTGGCAGAGGCCGGCCCGGACACCGGGGTCGAGCTGGCCGCGTACGATGCGCCGCGATTCGGCGGCGATAGGCGGATGCTGCTCCGGGAGGCGCTCGACGACCCGGAACGGCCGCTGATCGCCGCTCGCCGAGGCGGTGAGATGGTGGGGTACGGGTGGATTCGGCCCGACGGCGAGCGTATCGGTCCGCTGGTGGCCGATACGCCCGAGATCGCAGCGGCCATCATCGGCGAGGCGTTCGGCCGCATGCCGCAGGCGCGGGAGCTGACGCTCAACGTGCCATCCGAGAACGGCATGGGCGCCGAGCGCCTGGTCGAGCTCGGGGCCGAGCGCGAGGTGTGGGACGGCAGGATGGCGCGCGGCCCGGACGTGCCGCGACGTGGTGACACGATCTACGGCAACGTGGTCGGCGCGCTCGGGTGACGATGACGACCGGCCTGGTGCTGCGCGCGAGGTCCGGGTTCTACACGATCGCGACGGCCGAGGGCGACCTGGTCGAGGCGCGGCTGCGAGGTCGCATGAAACGGGACCGACAGGCATCGGACCTTGCCGTGATCGGCGATCGGGTGACGGTCGAGCGACTCCCCGACGGCACGGGCGCCATCGATACCGTCGAGCCTCGCCAGGGCCGATTCAGCCGCCGCCAGCCGGGGCCGCGCGGCTCGTGGCGCGAGGACGTGATCGTCGCCAATCCGGACCTCGTGGCCGTGGTATTCTCGGTCGACCGGCCTCCACCGAACCCGCGTCTGATCGACCGCTTCCTCGTCGTGGCCGAATACAACGACGTACCGGTGCTGCTCGTTGCCAACAAGGTGGACCTGGTCGAGGTGGACGCGGCGCGCGCGTTGTTCGGTCCGTACGAGCAGATCGGCTACCACGTGCTCTACGCCAGCGCCAAGGCCGATATCGGCCTCGAGGATCTGCGAGCCGGCCTGGCGGGGAAGCTCGCGATCGTCACCGGTCCCTCGGGCGTCGGCAAGTCGACGCTGCTGAACGCGTTGCAGCCCGGCCTTCAGCTCGTGACCGGCGAGGTCTCCGAGGCTGAGAGCGGAAAGGGGAAGCACACCACCAGCCATGCCGAGCTGCATCCGCTCGACGGGCCGGCCGGTGGATACGTCGCCGATACGCCCGGCGTCCGTGAGCTCGGCCTGTGGCAGATCCCGTCCACCGAGCTGGCGTCGTGCTTCCCCGAGTTCCGGCCGTACCTGGGCGAATGCGCCTTCAACGACTGCACGCACCTCCACGAGCCGCGGTGTGGCCTGCGCGCCGCGGTCCAGGACGGCGCGGTGAGCGAGGCCCGCTATGACTCGTATCGGCGCCTGATGACCGGCGACCTCGCCTAACGCGAGAGGGCACCGCGGTACAGGTCCAGGAGGCGCGTGCTCAAGCCCGGCCCGGAGCCGACGAGGTCCAGGAACGCGCCGGCCTCGAGCGCCAGGAGGGTGCCCGGCGTGGCAGCTGTCACGGTGGCGGTGCGCGGCGTGCGGCGCAGCAGCCCGATCTCGCCGAAGACGTCGCCGGGGCCAAGGTCTCGCA
>JBHENV010000314.1:0-4177 GCA_046261895.1 Candidatus Limnocylindria bacterium | reverse complement strand
GCCGCCATCTCCACGCCCGCCTGGCCGTCGGAGGCGACGTGCACCTCGAACCCCTCCTGCTTGAGGGTGAAGACCAGGACGCGCTGGATGTTCAGGTCGTCGTCGACGACCAGGACCTTCGTGGCAGCCAATGCATGACCCCTGACGATGATGGAACGGCGCGATTATAGAGGCCCGATCCCCGGCTTCCACGGACCGATCGGGTAGCGCACCGCACCCATCGGTACCCTTCGTTTTCACGAAGAGCCGATGCCTGACGCTCCTGCTCGAGCTGACATTTCGGCCGTTTCCGACCGGACGGGTGACTCACCCTGGGTTTGCCCGATCTATCGACGCCCGCTCGGCACGAGGTCCGCGCCGGCGCGGCATCCGCGCCGTGAAGCAACCGATATGTCGGTCAACCGCAGCTCGAGAGCGGTCCGGGGTTCATTCCGACCGATAGTTCGTCGTGGCGGCGCGCTCACTATCCCAGGTGGCGCTCCAGGAAGCCGAGCACGCGCTCTCGATACGCCACCGGGTCGACCGCGTACGCCTCGGCATGCGCGGCACCATCCACGATCACCAGCTCCTTCGGCTCTCCCGCCGCGTCGTAGAGACGCTGGCTCTGCCTCCAGCTGATGAGCCGGTCCTCGCGCGGCGCGATGAGCAGCAGCGCGCGCGGCGCAATACGGGCCACGGCCTGGATCGGGTCCACCAGGCGCGACCGAGCCCGGAGCATCGTACCGGCGACCACCAGGCGCGCCCCGATGCCTGCCAGCGGGTACCCGATCTGGCGCATGCGGCTGGCGACCGGGTGGCGCAACTCGGCGAAGGGCGCATCGGCCACGACGGCGGCGACCGGCAGGTCCGGAGCCGAGACGATCGCGGTGGAGGCTCCCATGCTGATCCCGAACAGCGCGGTCGGACCCAGCCCGCGGCTCTCGACGAAGCGCACCGCCGCCGCAACGTCCCGCCGCTCGTGCGATCCGAGCGTGACGAGTCCGTCGTCGCTCTCTCCGTGGCCGCGGAAGTCGAACTGGAGGACGTGATGGCGCTCGTGCAGCCACGGCACGAATGCCGCCAGCTCAGGCAGCCGGTGGCCGGAGAACCCGTGCATCACGATGACCGCCGTGTGCGTCTCGCGGGCCGCCGGAATCAGCCAACCGGACAGGGTGACGCCGTCATCGGTGGTGAAGCGCACCGACTCGTACCCGAGGCCGATGTCGGCCGGGGTCGCCGGGGAGCCCGCCGGATCCGGAAGGAACGGCCGCACCGCGGGCCGGACCAGCACGTGCGAGCCGCGCACGCCCACGATGGCCAGGTAGACGCCCGCAGTCAGCCCGAGGACGCGGCCGAGCACGCGCAGGACGCCGAGGATCATCCCGCCTCGGTCGTCCCCGACGGTCGCATCTCGCGCATCGCCGCGCTGATCGGCCGGGTGAGCTCGGAGAGCTCCATCGGTACGATCCACTTCGTGCTCGTGCCGTCGGCCAGCGCCTTGAGCGCGTCGAGGTACTGGAGCGCCATCGTCTTCTCGTCGATGCCACGTGCCGCGCTGAAGATCGTCTGGAGGGCGTTGGCGTAGCCCTCCGCGCGCAGGATCTGGGATTGCCGCTCACCTTCGGCGCGAAGGATGCTGGACTGCTTGTCGCCCTCGGCCACGTTGATGGTTGCCTGGCGCGTGCCCTCCGACTCGGTGATGTTGGCGCGGCGGTTGCGCTCGGCGCTCATCTGGCGGTTCATCGCATCCTGGATGTCGCGTGGCGGCACGATCTCGCGGATCTCGACGCTGGTGATCTTGACGCCCCAGCGCTCGGTGACCTCGTCCAGCTTGGCGCGCAGGATGTGGTTGATCTCCTCGCGCTTGGCCAGCACGTCGTCGAGCGGGATGTCGCCGATCACGGCGCGCAGGGTCGTCGCCGCCAGCGCCTGCGACGCGCCCGTGAAGTCGACGACCGCGGTGACCGTCACATCGGGCTGGAAGACCTTCGAGTAGACCAGAAAGTCGATGCTGATCGGCGCGTTGTCCTTGGTGATGCAGGTCTGCTGCGGCACCTCCAGGAAGCGCTCCCGCAGGTCGACCTTGACCGCCTGCTGCACGAACGGGATGAGCAGCACGATGCCGGGGCCGCGCGAGCCCTGGAGGCGTCCGAAGAAGAAGACCACCAGACGCTCGTACTCGCGCACGATGTGGACGATGCTGAACAGCAGCCACAGCCCCAGTACGAGGCCGACCACGAGGATGATGAGCCCGGTGAAGTCTTCCATGGTACGTCGCTAGCCCTCCGTTGCGCCCGGGTCGCCGGCGGCGGCCGGCTCGACGATCAATTCGAGCCCCTCGACCCCCACTATCCGGAGCGGGGTCCCCGGGCCGATCTCGGCATCCCGGCTTCGAGCCGACCAGCTCTCGCCGCCAGCATAGGCGATCCCCGTTGGACCGATGAGGGTCTGCGCCGTGCCGGCCGCCCCGATCAGCGCAGCCACCGGTCGATTCGAGACGCCGCCGGTCCGGCGCATCTGCATCATCGCCCGGACCAGGACCCAGATGTACATGATGCCGACCGCCGCCACGATCGCGATCAGCCACGGGCTGACGGACACGTCGACCACGTCCACGCCGGGCTCGACTCCGGTCCAGAGCGCGAAGGCGCCGAGGACGAAGGCGACCAGCCCGCCGATCGTGAGCAGCCCGTAGCCGGCCACGGTCACCTCGAGCGCGAACAGCGCGACGCCGATGAGGATCAGCAGCAGGCCGCCCACGTTCAGCGGCAGCGAGTTGGAGCCGATGAAGGCGAGCACCAGGGCGATGGCGCCGAGGATCCCGGAGAAGAAGTTGGGGTGGAAAAGCTCGGCGAGGATGCCGTAGAAGCCGACCGTGAAGAGGATGAAGGCGATGTTCGGATCGCTCAGCAGGTGGAGGAAGCGCTGTCCGATGTTCATCTGCAGCTCGCGCAGCGGCAGGCCGCCCAGGGTCGGCAGCGACTCGCCGGCGAAGGTGTAGGCCCGCCCGTCCTCGCGCGCGCCGCCGTCGATGGCGGTGAGCAGGCTCTCCACATCGCCGGCGATCAGGTCGGCGACCGGCGGCTCCATGCCGACCGCCTCGGCGGCGCCGATGCTGGCCGCGTCACGCACCGCCGACTCCGCCCAATCGGCATTGCGATCGTGCCGGTCGGCGAGGCCGCGGATGCGCGCGACGGCGTCGTTGGTGACCTTCGCCGCCAGGGTCTCCGGAAGCTCCTCACCGCCGCCGCCAACCACCGAGGCGGCCCCGATGTTCGTGTTCGGCGCCATCGCCGCAACATCAGCGGCAAGCGTGATGAAGGTGGCCGCGGATCCGGCCCGCGCCCCCTCCGGCGCGACCCAGGCGATGACCGGGATCTCGCTGGCCTGGATCGCCTTGATCATGCGGTCCATGCTCGTCAGCTCCCCGCCTGGCGAGTCGATCTGGATGATCACCGCTGCCGAGCCTTCCTCCGACGCGACCCGCAGCGCCTCCTCGACGAACGCGGCGTTGACCTGGTCGATCACGCCGGTCAGCTCGAGCCGCGCGATCTGCTCGCCGCCGGCCGCGGCCGGCGCGGCAAGGCCGACGACCGCCAACGCCAGGCTCAGGGCAGCGAGCGCACGACGAAGCATGGTCTGAGTATATCGGCGCGTGATCCCATCGCCCGCTGTGCGACCAAGCGTTTCATGCCGCCGTTCCCACGACCGACCCGCCCATCCTGTACCGCCACCCGTCCTGCGGGGCTAACGACGAACGAGACGCGGCTCCGTGGTCGTCTGCTCGTGCCACGGGTCAAATGGCGCCTGACCCCGGGCGTTTCCGTCATTCGTTGGTGGTAAGCCCCGCCCCACGGGTCAACCCCGGCCGAGCACTGATGCCAAGCCCAGACGCGACCAGCTGCGACCAGGTCTCGAGCCGATCCCACGCCTCGACGACCGCAGCTGCGTCGACGAAGTCCCCGACAAGCTTGCCGTGTTCTCGCACGGCGACGGGACGTCCGGCAGCCTCGACCACGAACACCACCCCGAGGTGGACGGCGCCAACCGGGTTGCTGTCGTCGTTGAGCAGCCCGACCAGTCGGAACTCCGGCTCCCAGCCGACCTCGAGCTCCTCGTCCCACTCGCGGCGCAGACCGGCCAGCAGCGCGTCCTCCCCCTCGTCGACCGGGTTGAGGTGGCCGCCGACCCCGATGCT
>JBHENV010000313.1:0-5790 GCA_046261895.1 Candidatus Limnocylindria bacterium | reverse complement strand
GCGGCGGCGTATGCGGTGAACCTGGCGGTCCGGGCTCGGCGGGGCATGTTGGGACGGAAGCGCCATCCCGGATCGGCGGCGCAGATCATCCGCGCATGCGTCGACGACTGCTGGGACGACACGCATTATCGGGCCAGTCCGGGCTACTTTCGGCAGTTCTGGACGCGCGACCTGAGCTTCAGCGCGCCGTCGCTGGCTCGGCTCTCCCCGCAGCATCGGGAGCGGGTATTGGCCTCCTTCGACTGGGCGATCCGCACCTGGGAGCGGCGGGAGAGCCACGTCACGACCACGATCCATTTCTTCGATCAGCCGGTCGACGTCTTCGACTACGGCGTCGACTGCCTGCCTCTGATGGTGGCCGCGCTGCACCGCATCGGCGCCGATGACCTGCTCGAAGAGCACCGACCGTGGCTCGAGCGCGAGGTGATCCGATACATGGACGAGGTGGTCGACCCCGCGACCGGGATGGTCCGCAACGACCGCAAGTACAGCGCCCACCGCGACACGATCGTGAACCGATGCAACGCGTTCGGAAACAGCATGGTCGCCCTGCTGGCCATGACGCTCGTGGACCTGGAATGGGACGTCCCGGACCCGATGAAGCCGCTGGCGCTCGCGCCGCAGAGCATCCTGCTCGACCACTTCTGGGATCCGCAGGGCTTCTTCCGTGACTCCCCGGGGGACAAGACGCCGTCGGGCGAGGGCAACATCTGGCCGTTCTGGACCGGCGTCGTGACGGATCCATCGGTCCTGCGCCAGGCGCTCGACACCCTGGAGGAGCGCGGCTACGCGGAGCCGTACCCGCTCAAGTACGAGCCGATCCGCAAGCCCGAGATCGAGCCGCTCTTCGTACGCACCTTCATGCCTGATTACCAGGGCGCGACCGTGTGGACCTCGCTCGGCTCGATGTACATGCAGCTGCTCCACAGCCTGCATCCGTCGCAGGCGCGCGTCGAGATGGACCGATACATCGCGTGGATCGAGCGCGATGGCACCTTCTGGGAGGTCATCGACGACGAGACGGGGGAGCGATACAGCTCCACGCTCCTGACCCGCAGCGACGAGAGCATGCTCTGGTCGGCGATATTCCTCGACCTGCTCGAGCACCCCGACCTGCCGCCCGCCACCATGCGCGCGGTGCCCGCGCCCGGCTGAGGAGCATGTCGACCCGTGGCGTGGGGCTCATGACCAACGAGTCGGCGACTGCAGGGTGGCTCGGAGCAATCTGACCCGTACCACGGGAACATCGCCATGGAGCTTAGCTTCGTTCGCCGTTAGCCCCGTAGGGCGGGTCACGCGCGCTAGGATGCTGCTCGCCAATCGGTCGAATCTCCCGCCCACAAAGGTGACCCTCCAGTGACAACCCCCGCCTCGGAGCCGACGGATTTCGAATGGATGACGGGCTTCGAGTGCTCGACCTTTCCCCAGGTCGGCATGGACGAGCTCGAGCTGACGCAGCACGACCGGTTCTGGGGGTCGGACATCGTCCGGGTCCAGGAGGCCGGCTGCCGGGTGGTGCGCTACGGCATCCGCTGGCACGTCGTCAATCCTCGGCCGCACCAGTGGGACTGGAGCTCCGTCGACGGACCGATGGAGCTCATGCGGCATCTGGGCATCGAGCCGATCGTCGACCTGTTCCATTTCGGCGTGCCCGAATGGCTCAGCACCGGCGTCCTGACCACGATCTTCCCTGACTTCCAGGCCGAGCTGTGTCGCGAGTTCACACGCCGATACCCATGGGTGCGCTGGTACACCCCGACCAACGAGCCGTACATCATGGCCCAGTTCGGCGGCGAAACCGGCGCCTGGTACCCGTACGGCCAGAGCACGGCCACGTTCGTCCAGGCGTTACGCAATGTCGCCCGCGGCCTGTGCGAGGGCTGGGCCGAGATCGCCCGCGAGCGCCCCGACGCGCGGATGATGGTCAGCGACACCTGCGAGTACCACCACGCGCTCGACGACGGATCGGTCGAGCACGCCAGCTGGATGAACGAGCGCCGATTCGTGATGCACGACCTGTACGGTGGACGGCTCCACGAAGACCATCCGATGCGCCCCTTTCTGCTCGAGAACGGGATGGAGGAGCGTGACCTGTGGTGGTTCGAGGAGAACGCGGCACCGCTCGACGTCGTGGGCCTCGACCACTACCCGCACTCGGAGCACTCGTACCGGATCGGCGCCCGCGGCGAGATCGTCGACGAGCCGCAGCCCCTGGACGACCAGCTCGGTCCAGCGGAGCTGGCGCGCCAGTACCACGCCCGGTTCGGGCGGCCGGTGCTCTTCGCGGAGACCGGCGCCCCCGGCGACGACGCGACGAAGACGGCGTGGCTGGACCGGCTTGTGGAACAGGTTCGGTCGGCGAGGGCGGACGGTGTGCCGGTCATCGGCATCACCTGGTGGGGGCTCATCGACCAGGTCGACTGGGGCAGCGGGCTTCGCCGCCGCGACTACGAGATCGATCCGACGGGACTCTACTCGCTGAGCTGGACCGATGGCCGTCTCGAGCGCGTGCCCACCAGGACGCTCGAGCGCTGGACCGAGTACACCCGGCGACCGATCAGCGAGACGGTCGGCCCGCTCGCCGGAGAACGCATGCCTGATATTCGCCACTGGTGACGCCGAGCCTCACGCGACGGCGCCGACGTCCGCGCCGGATTCCACCAGCGCGGCGTACTGCTCCACGAGCGGCGTGGGGTTGCGGCTCAGCTCCTCGTCCAGGTCCCACAGGCCCATGTGGCGCCAGTAGGCAACCCGCTCATACGGCCCTCGCCTCCAGCGCCAGTCGATGAGGCTGAAGACCGGAAACCACGTGTAGCCGATGACGGGCAGGCCAGCGTTCTGCGCGGAGAGGACCGCGGTGGTCGACTCCGCCATCCAGCGAGAGCGCTGGTCGACGGTGCCGCCAGCGCTCGTCTCGGTGACCATCACCGGCAGGCCGGTGTGGTGGTGAAAGGCAGCGAGCGCCGTGACAAGGTCAACCCCGGTGCCATATTGGATGCGCTGCCTGGTCTGACCGCGGGAGGTGACGAAGCGTCGTCGTGACCAGCCGGGGTAGAAGTTGACGCCGATGACGTCCGGGCGCTGCGAGTTTGTCGCAAGAGCCTCCAGCCGCTCGAGCGTCACGCCGGAGCCGAGCAGCCGGGCCTGCAGCGGGTGCGAGTCGTCGACGCGTCCGAGGACGAGGTCGATCGGCAGGAAGAGCGCCTGCCACCGGCGACCCACGAGGTCGTCGAGCTCGGCCTCCTCGGTGGTCAGGATGTCGGCAGGCTCCACGGCCACGATCCGGCAGCCCGGCGCCACTTCGCGAATGGCGGCGATCGTGGCGGAGACGCCCTCAGCGATCGCGACCAGCACGCGGTCGTAGCCGCGGTCGCCGCGCAGGTGCGGCGGCCAGACGCCACGCTGCCCCGAATGGTCGGCGTTGATGAGTGGCTCGTTGAGTGGCGTCCAGCCGCCGGCGACCCGCCCGTAGCGCTCGGCCGCCGCCGCGGCATACTCGGAGACCCTGCGGGGGTAGTCCGGATGGACGAAGCTCCCTCGCAGCCAGAGCGGCGTCCCGTAGTGGACCAGGTCGACGATCGGCGCGATCCCGAGTTGCTCGAAGCGCTCGAAGACCGCATCGGTCCATGACCAGTCCCAGGTGCCGGGCGCGGGACTGACGCGGTACCACGGGATGCCGTACCGCATGCTCCGTACGCCGAGCGAGGCGACGAGGTCCAGATCGGTACGCCACTGGCCGTAATGGTCGATCAGCTCGTACTCGTCCAGCACGCGCCGGCGCCGGCCGCTCGGCTGCCCGACGAACGTGTCCTCCATGCCGACGGCCCACTCGAATGTCGCCACGGTCTCATGCTACCCAATGCGTTCCGTGCGTCGCTCGCTTGGTTGGCGCGCTGAGCGGCATGCGCGCTCCGCCTGGCCGCAGTCACCGGGTGGGTGTAACGGCCGATGGGTGGCGGAATATGCACGGGGTGGGTCGTACGGCCAGGGAGACCGGCTTCTGCTTCGCCGATGCACCCCACGGGTGGGTAATCGGCCAGGATGTGCCCGTTAGACCCACCCGACGCATAACCCGTCGGCAACCCCGCCGGACGCAAACGCCCGAAACCAGGCGCTCCGGACGCATAGACCCGGTCCGATCACGCGGGGCGCGAACAGGACGAGGAGCCGTGTCCAGCTCCTCGTCGGGCGGCCGCAGGGGTTGATCAGGCGGGCATGCTCGCCTGGCGGAGGACCCGGTACCGGCACCTTCTCGGGTCGCGTGGCCCACACCAGGCCGGTGCCGGTGAGGATGAAGGTTCACCGACTCCCACGACCGGGTATCCCCAGTCGTCGGTGAGGAGGCCCATGATCGCCCGCGCGTCTTCGGGCTCGCCACGGTCGAACCAGGTGTCCGTCCTCGTTGTAGGCGAGCTCGACGCCCTGCGCCGCCTGAAGGCCTTTGAGGGACGCTGTGCCCTCCTGGACCTTGAAGAAGGCGAAGCCGCCGGCCACGACGAATGCCAGGCCGATGAGTCCGAGGACGATGCCGAGTCCTCTCAATCGATTGATCATTGTGGGCGTTCCGGGTCTTGTGTCGGTGCAAAGGGGTGGATTGGTTGGGTCTATCCACACCCTCGCGCCCGGGGAGGATCGGCGCATGTGACGAATGGCCCCATCTGGCAGCCAGATGGCCCTGCCGCCTGGGACCGCCGAATCAGCGCAGCGCGCGCTCGAGGAGCTCGATGGCGTTTCGCTTGCGCGATATGACGTGCTCGAGGAGGTGCTCGCTGGCCTCGCCCTCGGCATCGTCTGCATCCGCCGGGATGGCGGCGACCACGGCGTCGAGCGCTTCACGCTGCATCGTCACGAGCGACTTGACGGAGGCGCGCCAATCCTTGGACTGCTTGACCGGCCCGACTTCGAGCGCCGGCGAGGCACCCAGCGAGCCGATGCGAGCGGCCAGGCGCTCGACGTCGCGCGTCTCATCGGCGGCGATCCGGCGCAGCTCGGCCGCCAGCGCGACTCCCTCGGGTCCGGGAAGGCTGCCTGCGGCGACGGCCGCGGCGATGGCATCGCGCGCCACCAGGGGCAGTGCCCGGTTCAGGTCATCGGCTAGCGCGCTCGCATCGGTCTTGTCACCCACGGCGTGCGGCGAATGCAACCGGCGTGCCGGAACGGCCGGCCGTGTCGGCGCGGCTCGTGCATTGTGAGCAGGCCGTGCAACGCGAGACGAAGAGAGACGACCCGGCCGAGCCGCTGGCGACGCTTGCCCGCGCCCTGCGCCACAGGGTCGGGAGCGCGCCGGGCGAGGAGCGGGAGGCCAGTGCCGACGCGCTGCTGCGCCACGTGGAGCAGTACCTGCTGCCCCGTGCGGCGGACCTCGACGCACCGCTGCTCGTCGTCATCCTCGGCTCCACCGGGAGCGGCAAGTCGAGCCTCCTCAACGCGCTGGCCGGTGTCGCCGTCAGCCCCTCGGGGGTTTTGCGACCGACCACCCGTCGGCCGATCGCCTCGCTGCATCCCGCGGATCTGGGCGGACGAATCGCGGCCGTCGCCACCCGCTCGGGACTCGAGCTGCGGACCGATGAGCGGGCGCGGCGCGGCCTCGTCATCGTCGACGCCCCGGACTTCGACAGCGTGGAGGTCGAGAACCGAGAGCGCGCGCTGGGCCTCCTCGAGGTCGCCGACCTGGTGATCTTCGTGACGACCGCCACCCGCTACGCAGACCAGGTGCCGTGGGAGGTGCTCGGGCGCGTACGCCAGCGCGGCGTCCCGCTGCTGACGGTGCTCAACAGGTTGCCGCCCGGT
>JBHENV010000312.1:0-8616 GCA_046261895.1 Candidatus Limnocylindria bacterium | reverse complement strand
CCGGCTACGTCGAGCATGTGGCGACACTCCCGGAGGCCCAGGGTGCCGGGCACGCGACCGTTGTCATGGAGGAGATCGGCCGCATCATCAGGGCGGAGTACGAGCTCGGCGCGCTGGCGACCGGGAGCAACAGCTTCTACGGGCGGCTCGGCTGGGCGACCTGGGTGGGGCCGACTGGCGTGCGGATGGCAGACGGCGAGCGGATGCGCAGCGCCGATGAGGACGGCCACGTCATGGTGCTCCGCACCCCGCGCAGTCCGGCCGACCTCGGTCTCGACGCGCCGATCGCCGTCGACTGGCGCGCGGACGGAGCATGGTGAGCCGGCACACGGGGTGAGCGAAGCCTCGCGGTACAATCGACGGCCCCATGAACTGACCGCACGAGGAGCCGAACCGCCGCATGGCCACGACCGCTCGCAAGCCCCGCCGCGCCCGCTCGAAGGCCGCAGCCACAAACGGGAAGCTGATCTACACCTTCAGCGAGGGGAACGCCTCGATGCGTTCGACCCTTGGCGGCAAGGGCGCCGGCCTGGCCGAGATGACGAATGCCGGGCTCCCCGTGCCTGCCGGCTTTACGATCACGACGGAGGCGTGCAACGCGTACTACGAGGCCGGCAAGGAGATGCCGCCTGGTCTGTGGGACGACGTGGTGGCCCACATGAAGACCGTCGAGCAGCAAACCGGAAAGGGCTTCGGCGATCCCGAGAACCCGCTGCTCGTATCGGTCCGTTCCGGCGCTGCGTTCAGCATGCCGGGCATGATGGACACCGTCCTCAACCTGGGCCTCAACCCCGACACGGTGCAGGGGCTCATCAGGCTGACCGGCAACGAGCGGTTCGCGTGGGACGCCTGGCGACGGTTCGTTGCGATGTTCGGACGCATCGTGCTGGGCCTGAAGGCCGAGGACTTCGATGAGCCGTTCGACGAGCTCAAGGAGCACGCCAACGCGAAGCTCGACACGGACCTCGCCGCTGACCAGCTGCGGGAGATCGGCGACCGATTCGCGCAGATCGTGAAAGCGAAGACCGCAGAAGAATTCCCCACCGATCCGTATCGGCAGCTGGAGCTTGCCGTGCGGGCAGTCTTCGACTCCTGGTTCGGCAAGCGCGCGCACGACTACCGCGAGTACAACAAGATCCCGCACGACCTCGGCACCGCGGTCAACGTCGTGACGATGGTGTTCGGCAACATGGGCGATGACTCGGGGACCGGCGTCGCCTTCACGCGCGACCCGAACACCGGCGAGCGGCTGCTCTACGGCGAGTACCTGACCAACGCGCAGGGCGAGGACGTGGTCGCCGGCGTGCGGACGCCGGCCAAGATCAGCCAGATGCGCGACGAGATGCCGGAGGTCTACGCGCAGTTCGAGGGGATCGCCCAGCGTCTCGAAGGCCACTACCGCGAGATGCAGGACCTCGAGTTCACGATCGAGCGCGGCACGCTCTACATGCTCCAGACCCGATCCGGCAAGCGCACCGCCCCGGCCGCGGTGAAGATCGCGGTCGACATGGTCAACGAGGGCGTGCTGACGAAAGAGGAGGCGCTCCAGCGCGTCGACCCCGCCCAGATTGTGCAGCTCCTGCTGCCGCGCTTCGATGAGGCCGCCAAGGCCACGGTTGGGGATCGGCTGCTCGGCAAGGGGCTGAACGCCTCGCCGGGCGCGGCCGTCGGACAGGCCATCTTCGACCCGGACCGCGCCGTGGCCGCCAAGGAAGCCGGCAACCGGGTGGTGCTCGTTCGCATCGAGACCAGCCCGGATGACGTGCACGGCATGCTGGCCGCCAAGGGTGTGCTGACGGCCCGCGGGGGCGCCACCTCGCACGCCGCCGTGGTGGCACGATCCATGGGCCTCCCGTGCGTCGCGGGCGCCGAGTCGCTGAAGATCAACTACGCCAAGCGCGAGATGCGCGCCGGATCGGTCACCGTCGCGGAGGGCGACATCATCAGCATCGACGGCACGACCGGTGAGATCTTCGCCGGCGAGCTGCCGACCATCGAGGCGCGCTTCGAGGATGAGCACGATCTCGCGACCCTGCTCGGCTGGGCCGATGAGACGCGCACCATGCAGGTCTGGGCCAACGCCGACTACCCGCGCGATGCCGAACGCGCCCGCGCCTTCGGCGCGCAGGGCATCGGCCTGTGCCGAACCGAGCACATGTTCTTCGAGGGGGATCGGCTGCCGACCGTGCGTCGCATGATCCTGAACGCCCACGCGGCCACCGCGGCCAAGCACAAGCACGCCAAGGCACGGACCGATGAGGAGCGCGCAGCGATCAGGACGTTCGATGCCGCCCTCGACGAGCTCGAACGGCTCCAGACCGATGACTTCGCCGGCCTCTTCCGCGCCATGGATGGCCTGCCGGTCGTCATTCGGCTCATCGATCCTCCACTCCATGAGTTCCTTCCCTCGCACGATGAGCTCGTCGCCGAGACCACCCGGCTGCGCACCACTCTCGAGCTGACCGATGGCTCCGCCGGCGTCGATGCCGGCATGGTGCAGCAGGTGCTCATCAAGCTGTTCGGCAAGAGGGACGCGGCGCGCGCGATGCGCAAGGTCGGGCTCTCGAAGGCGGATGACAAATCGGTTGTCCCGGCCGATCGGACTGCGCTCGAGACTGACCTGGCCGAGAAGGACGAGCTGCTTCATGCCGTCGAGGCGATGCGCGAGCAGAACCCGATGCTCGGGTTGCGCGGCGTGCGCCTGGGGCTCATGGTGCCCGACATCGTCAAGATGCAGGGCCGCGCCATCCTGGCCGGTGCGGCGCGTGTCGCGGCCGAAGGGCTGACCCCGCTGCCCGAGATCATGATTCCGCTCGTCGGCCACGTGAACGAGCTGCGCGAGACGCGCGAGATCCTCGAGGCCGAGGTGGCGCGCATCGTCGAGTCGAGCGGGCAGCAGGTGAATTACAAGTTCGGGACCATGATCGAGGTGCCGCGTGGCGCGCTGACCGCCGACGAGATCGCCGAGCACGCCGAGTTCTTCAGCTTCGGCACCAACGACTTGACACAGATGGGCTTCGGCTACTCGCGCGACGACGCCGAGGGCAAGTTCCTGATGCAGTACGTCGACCGCAAGGTCCTGCCGGAGAACCCGTTCCAGGTGCTGGACGCGGCCGGCATCGGCCAGCTCGTTCGCATGGGCGTCGAGAAGGGCCGGTCAACGAAGAAGGACCTCAAGATCGGCATCTGTGGCGAGCACGGTGGTGACCCGCAGAGCATCGCCTTCTGCCACGAGGTCGGACTGGACTACGTTTCCTGCTCGCCGTTCCGCGTTCCTGTCGCCAGGCTCGCGGCGGCCCAGGCGGCCATCGCCACGACCGAGACACGCGACAAGTAGCCTCGGCCGCGGAACGCTAGGGGAACGGCTCGCAGGTCGGATCCAACGGATCGCAGGTGGGACTCGGCGTTGGCGCCGGCGTTGGCGTTGGCGTTGGCGCCGGCGTTGGCGCCGGCGTGACCGTCGGTGCTGGAGACGGCGACGCCGTCAGGATCGGCGATGGGGTTGCTATCGGTCGCGGCGGGGGCGTTGGACGAACGGTCGGACGCGGCGTGGCGGTGCTGGGGGGCGTTGTGTCGGCGGCGGTTGGAGCCGGCGCGACGCCCGGGATCGACGGTTGAGCAGGATTTGCCGGCGGATCGGATGGGATGGGCGCCTCGCGCTCCGCGGTGGGCGATGGTGAGGCGGTGGGTGATCCTTCCACGTCGACCGACGGCAGCGGCTCCGGGGTCGGATCCGGCCCTCCACCGAGCACGGCTCCCGAGGGTGTGCCGTCCGGTCCGCCGGTTGGCGTGTCCGCTGGCTCGCGGGTCAGTGCGTCGACCGCCACGACCCCCACCATCAGGATCAGCGCCAAGGCCATCACGCCGATCACGGCGCGCCCCAGCCCGACGGTGCGGACGCCCGCCGCCGGCACGCGGCCGAGCATGGGTGGCATCGCAGCCGCGCCGGGATTGATACGTGCCATTGCATCGAAGGCGGCCGCGCTGCGCATGCACGCCGAACAACCAGATGCATGGACGGCGACGTCTCTGGGCAAATCGTCGCGCCCGCCCGAGGTGATCCATGCGCGAGACCGGTCGTGCAGCTCGTTCACCGAAGCGCCTGATCCGCGACGGCGCGGATTCGCGTGACGAGCGGTCCGTCAGACGGCCCGTCGTCCACCACCTCGATGAAGGCATCGGCATAGCGGGATCGGGCTCGGTTGAGCATGCGGCCCAGACGGGGACCGTCCATGCCGACGACCGTGGCAACGTCGCGCAGGTCGAGCCGTTCGATGTCGCTGGCAATTATCGCCGCGCGCTCCGGCATGTCGATCACGCCGAGCGCGTCGAGGACCGGACCGTCGACGCCAAGCTCGTCCAGGACCCTGAGATCCGGGCGGCCCCGGGGCGGGCGATCATGCGCGGCTCGCGCACGGCGGAGCACTCGCGCTCGCAACCATGCGGCGGCTCGCTCCGGATGCCGCAGCTCGCCCGTGCGTTCGGTCGCGTCGGCCAGCGCCCCTGCGGTCGCTCGAGCGGCGCTCGGTCGATCGCCCAGGGTGAGGAGGAGCGCGAAACCGTGGAGCCGCCGTCCATGCACGTCCCGAAAGGCGGCGCGAACGAGCTCCGGCGCGGGGGCGCCAGTGGGTGATCGCGGCGTTTCGGCTGCCTGCATCGGTCCTCGTGTGTGGTGTGGTCGAGTGTCGTCGGGTAGGGAGTCTAGCGCCTCGCGGAGATCTTCTCGGCCAGCCCGGCCCGCGTTTGGTCGGGCATTGACAAGATGGTAGAATGGCGTCGGAGCTCTTGACAAACCACTTGACAAGCGCGGTCGCGGCCGCGCGAGGGTCATCCCATCAGCACCTCATCCGGCATCGTTGCCGAGATCAAATCGAAGCTCCCCGCCGTCGACGTGGTCGGCGAGACCGTCGCTCTGAAACGGGCGGGAACCGTCTACAAGGGTCTTTGCCCCTTCCACGCCGAGAAGACACCCTCGTTCATCGTGACGCCCGATCGCGAGACGTGGCACTGCTTCGGCTGCGGTGAGCATGGTGACATCTTCACCTTCCTGATGCGACGGGACGGGCTTGACTTCCGTGAGGCGCTCGCCCGCCTGGCCGAGAAGGCAGGCGTCGAGCTGAGCGAACACACCGCGCGGGAGGATCGTCACCGGCGGCGCCTGCGTGAGGCGCTCGAGGCCGCCGTGGCATGGTACCGGGAGGTGCTCCTCCAGGCGCGGCAGGCGGATGGCGCTCGAGCCTACCTTGCCGAGCGCGGGCTGTCGGAGGCGACGCTCGAGCGGTTCGCCGTCGGCTACGCACCCAACAACTGGGAGGCGATGACGAAGCGCCTCCGCGGCAAGGGCTTCAGCGATGCGGACCTGATCGGCGCGGGGCTGGCCAGCCCGTCGACCCGCGGAGGGGTCTACGACCGATTCCGTGGCCGCATCATCATCCCCATTCGCGACGCCTCGGGACGGGCCATCGGCCTCGGTGGCCGGATCATGCCGGGTGCGGAGGGTCCGAAGTACCTGAACTCGCCGGCCACGCCGCTGTTCGACAAGAGCCGGACGCTGTACGGAATCGACCTTGCGAAGGGCGCCATTCGGCGGGAGAAGCTGGCCGTCCTCGTCGAGGGCTACACGGATGTGATGGCCGCCCACCAGGCAGGCTTCGGAAACGTCGTGGCCAGCCTCGGGACGGCCCTGACGCACGGTCAGGTGGAGCTGGCGAACAGATACGCCGATGCGGTCGCGCTCGCCTACGACGTCGACCTGGCGGGCGAGACTGCCACGCAGCGTGGCCTGCTCGAGGAGCTCGGACCGGTCATCAGCAAGGTGCGCGTGATCCGCATCCCTGCCGGCAAGGATCCCGACGAGCTGATTCGAACCGATCCGGACGGCTGGCGCCATGCGGTGACCGATGCGGCGGAGCTGCTGCCGTACTTCATGCAACGAGCCGCGGCCGAGGTCGACATGCGCCAGGCCCAGGGACGCAGCGGGTACACGCGACGCATGCTCGATCTGCTGCGTCGACTCCCCGACCGGGTGGAGCAGGATTCGTACGTGCCGCAGCTGGCGCAGCTCGCCGGGATTGACGAGCGGGTCCTACGCGAGGAGCTCTCCCGCGGAGACCGGCCGGTGCCCGTGCGTCCCGCGTTCGACACGACCACAACCTCGGACGCTGAGCCGCGACTCAGGCCGCTCGAGCGCCAGGCGTTGACCCTCATGCTGCTGAGCCCTCCGCTCGCGGCGGAGCTGGATCCGGCGCAGCGCCTGCCGTTTCGTGACGAGTCGGCCCAGGCCCTGGGCAACGCATGGCAGGCGGCGCTCGTCATCGAGAGCAGGCCGGATCTCGAGCGATTCGTGGCCGGCCTCGATCCGGCGACGGCAGACCTGGCGCGCAGCGTGCTGGCCTCGGCCAGGACTCGTGGGGCACGACCCGACACAACGAGCGATCGCGAGGATCTCCGGGTCTGCCTGGTGCGACTCCGCATTGCAGGCGTCAACGAACGGCTGGCCGACCTGGAGACGCTGATCCGGGCGGCGTCCGACGATGGCGCATCCGACGATATCCATGAACTCGAGCGAACGGTCCATCAGCTGCACCAGGAGCGCGGGCAGCTCGAACATGCGATGAATGCGCGGGCCATGGTGGCCGGCGAGAGGAGGAGCTGAGTGGCGACGACCACCAGGGGGAAGAAGACATCCCCACCAGAGACACCGGGACCCCAAGCAGAAGTGACCGAGTCCGCCGCCGGGCCGGCACCTGAGAGCAAGGCAGTGCAGAAGGCCGATCCGACCGATGCGCCGCTCCGCGACACAAAGGCTAAAACGAAGGCCGAGGCGAAGGCGCCGGCGAGGCCGAAGGCAGGCGCGGCGCGCGGCGGGAGCGGCTCGTCCAACGGCGACGGAGCCGCTGACGATGGGGCGCGGGCCGCGGCGATTGCGAACCTGCTGACGCAAGGCCGAGAGGAAGGCTTCATCACCCACGACCAGATCCTCGAGGCGATCCCGCAGCCGGAAGCGCAGATGGGCGCGCTCGAGGAGCTGTACGCGGCCGCGGCCGAGGCAGGGGTCGAGGTGCTCGACGCCGAGAACCAGCCGACCCTCATCGGCGAGCCCGACGAGCCGGAGGTGCCGGCGCCGACAAATCGCAAGGCCGCCGCCAAGCCGAAGGCGACCGACGAGGATCTCGAGGCGCTGGCCGCCGACCTGATCGGTATCGACGATCCGGTGCGGATGTACCTCAAGGAGATCGGCAAGGTTGCCCTCCTGACCGCCGAAGAGGAGGTCGTGCTGGCGAAGGCGATCGAGCTCGGTGAGCTGGCAGTCGAGGATCCGGCGCGTGCCCTCGTCAATCTCTACACCTGGGTGACGCTCGACACCGAGCCCAAGGCACGCAGCATGGCCGCCATGCGCGCCTTCGATCTGCCGAAGGAGTCGCCGCGCGTCGCTCGCGACGCGATCGACTGGTGGGTCGGACGGAGGCGCAAGACGATCGAGGTGCCGTCGATCAAGCTGTCGAAGGCGCGAAAGTCTCAGAACCTGGATGACGAGGCGCGGACGCGCCTCATGGAGGCCGAGTCGATCCTCAAGGTGCTGGCCTCCGATCCTGCCCAGGGCCTCAAGGATGCGGTCCTGTTCGGATCGACGTACCGGTTCCGCTCGATCAGCCATGCCGGCGCGGCGGAGCTCGTGGAGCTCGAGGTCTGGGCCCGTGAGACGGCGCAGCTGATCGTCGGTGAGTACATCACCTCTGGCCACGATGCCGAGTACCTGCTCAGCGTGGGCTACGACCCGACCATCCCGGTCGACGTGCCGCTCGAGAAGCGCACCGGGCGCCTGGTGGAGCAGAGCACCGACGCGCGCAAGCGGCTGACCGAGGCCAACCTGCGGTTGGTGGTCAGCATCGCCAAGAAGTACATCGGTCGCGGCATGAGCTTCCTGGACCTGATCCAGGAGGGCAACATCGGTCTCATCCGGGCGGTCGAGAAGTTCGACTACGAGAAGGGTTTCAAGTTCAGCACGTACGCCACGTGGTGGATCCGGCAGGCGATCACGCGGGCGATCGCGGATCAGGCGCGCACGATCCGCATCCCGGTCCACATGGTCGAGACCATCAATCGCCTCATCCGGGTCAGCCGCACCCTGCTCCAGGAGCTTGGTCGGGAGCCGAACGTGGAGGAGATCGCCCGGCGCATGAGCCGCGACGAGATCATCCGTGAGCTGCGCGACAAGCTCCAGCGCGAGCCCACCGAATCGGAGGTGGACGTGCGCGTGTCGGAGGGCCCGCAGACCGTGAGCCCCGAGAAGGTGCGCGAGATCATGAAGGTCTCCCAGGAGCCGGTCAGCCTCGAGACGCCGATCGGCGAGGAGGAGGACAGCCACCTCGGCGACTTCATCCCGGACCTGGCATCGGTCGCTCCCGCCGACGCGGCCAGCCATCAGTTGCTGAAGGAGCAGGTGGAGGGGGTCCTCGACTCGCTGACCCCTCGGGAGCGTCGGGTGCTCCAGCTCCGATTCGGCCTCGAGGACGGGCGGTCGCGGACGCTGGAGGAGGTCGGTCGCGACTTCAACGTGACCCGTGAGCGGATCCGGCAGATCGAGGCCAAGGCCCTGCGCAAGCTGCGCCATCC
>JBHENV010000311.1:0-6735 GCA_046261895.1 Candidatus Limnocylindria bacterium | reverse complement strand
TGGCCACGTTGTTGCCGTCTCCGACGTACGCCAGGCGAAGGCCGGCCAACCTGCCAAAGCGTCGCCGCAGGGTGAGCAGGTCGGCCAGTGCCTGGCACGGGTGCTCTGCATCGGTCAGGGCATTCACGACCGGGACCGATGCCGCCGCGGCCATCTCGGTCAGCGTCTCGTGCGCGAAGGTGCGCAGCACGATGGCGTCGACCAGCCGCGACAGGTTACGTGCGACGTCGGCCGCGCTCTCCCTTCGGCCGATGCCCACCTCGTCGGGACCCAGGGCGATCGCGTGGCCCCCGAGGCCGGTGACCGCGACCTCGAAGCTGACCCGCGTCCGCAGGCTGGGCTTCTCGAACAGGAGCGCGACCTGCTTTCCGTCGAGCGGTCGAGCGCGGTCGATGCTGTGCCGCCGGCTCCGAAGCAGCTCCGCACGATCGAGCAGCCGCGTCAGGCCGAGGCCCCCAAGGTCTTCCGCGCCCAGCAGATGCCGGGGCGGTGCCGCCGCCAGGCGTGGGCCGGGATCGGCGATCCGCGTGGTCATGCGGTGCGCTGCGCGTCTGCCAGCGCGGCGGCGATCCGCTCGATGGCCGTCTCCACCTCGGCGGCGCTGATGACCAGCGGTGGCACGAGGCGGATGGTGCTGTCGCCGGTGGCGTTGATCAGCAGGCCGTGAGCGTCCCGGGCTGCCGCCATCGCGGCACGGGCAATCGGTTCGCTCGTCTCGAGGCCCAGCATGAGGCCGCGGCCGCGCACCTCGACCAGCGTGCCATCCGCGACGAGGGGCGTGAATCCGTCGACCAGCTCCGCACCGCGATCGCGTGCGTTGGTCATCAGCTCCTCGTCGTCGATGACGCGAAGGGTGGCCACCGCCGCCGCGCACGAGACGGGATTGCCGCCGAGCGTCGTGCCATGGTCGCCGACCCTGAAGGCGGCTGACTCCTGGCGCACCAGCAGGGCGCCGATGGGGATGCCACCCGCCAGTCCCTTCGCGAGCGTCACCGCGTCCGGCACGATCGGCGTCCGTTCGAACGCGAAGAAGGTGCCGGTGCGCCCGACCCCGGTCTGAACCTCGTCCAGGATGAGCAACGCGCCGACGCGGTCGCACGCGGCGCGCGCCGCGACGAGGAACGCATCGGTCAGCGGATGGATGCCGCCTTCGCCCATGATCGGCTCGAGCAGCACGGCGCAGGTCGCATCGGTCACGGCCTCGTCGAGTGCTGACACGTCGTTGGGCGGGACGTGTCGGAATCCCTGTGGTAGCGGCGCGAACGGCTGCTGGTACTTCGGCTGTCCGGTCGCTGCCAGCGAGCCGAACGTTCGCCCGTGGAAGGAGCCGGTCAGGCTGACCACCTCGTGGGCGCCGCGCTCACCCCCGTGCCGGCGTGCCAGCTTGAGGGCCGCCTCGTTGGCCTCCGTTCCCGAGTTGGTGAAGAAGACGCGGTCGAATGACGAGCGCGCCACCAGCGCCTCCGCCAGCTCCAGCTGTGGGAGGGTGTAGTAGAGGTTCGACACCTGGACCAGCGTGGAGGCCTGGCGTGCCACGGCCTCGGCGATGGCGGGATGCGCATGGCCGAGCACGTCCACCGCAATCCCGGCGACGAGGTCGAGGTACTCCTGCCCCGCGTCATCGGTCACCCAGCAGCCGTGGCCGCTGACGAGCGTGAGCGGCTGGCGGGCGTACGTCTGGAGATGGACGCGCGCCTCACGCTCCGGCGCCGCGGTGGACGCTCGCCCGCTGGTCACAGGTCCAGCTCCATGGCATGGCCGGCGTGGCTGCGCCGGGGCCACGGGACGCGGTCGGCGTGCAGCACGTCCGGGACGTCGTTCATGGCCAGCTCCGTGAAGCCATGGCGGGCGAAGTAGCCCGGATTGCGGGTGATCGCGAACAGGCGGGCGATGCCACGCCTGCGAGCTTCCCGAACGACGGCGTGCACGAGGGACTCACCGAGGCCGCGCCCGTGGGCCGCCGCCAGGACGCTCAGGGAACGAAGCTCTCCCAGGCCGCCCCCGAAGTCGCGCAGCGAGACCGCGCCGACCACCTCGCCATCGAGGTCACCGACCCACCAGCTGGCGATGTCGTCCGCGATCTCGTCGCGGGTGCGCGGCAGCAGGACTCGCGACGCGACATACGCGTCCATCACCTCGAGGATGCGGTCGACATCTCGCGGCCACGCGCGACGCACGTATGAGGAGTCGGCGGTGAGCGGGGTGATCGTGCCGGCCATGCGCAGGCCGCCCGGGCGATGCTGACCGCTCATCGCGCCGAACCGACCGGCTCGCCGGCGTCGCGGCGATCCGCCCCGAGATCGTCGAGCAGCGTGGCGATCCGCTGATCCCCATCCCCACGAGCGGCGGCCTGCGTCCGGACCGGCAGGCCCCAGATGGAGATGAAGCCGACCGCGGACGCGTGATCGAATCGGTCGCCTCGGTCGTACGTCGCGAGTCCGATGTCGTAGAGCGAGTGAGGCGATCGGCGGCCACTGACGGCGGCGCTGCCGGGCGTCAATCGCATCCGGACGTCACCGCTCACATACCGCTGCGTGTGGGTGACGAACGCACGCAGCGCGACGCCCAGCTCGCTGAACCAGAGGCCGTCGTAGGCGAGTGTCGCCAGCCGATCACCGACCGATCGCTTGTACGCGAGGAGCTCGCGCGAAAGCGTCAGACCTTCGAGCGCCGCGTGGGCCGTGTGCAGGACGACGGCGGCCGGCGCCTCGTAGATCTCCCGGCTCTTGATCCCGATCAGCCGATCCTCGACGTGATCGATCCGACCGATGCCATGGGCGCCGGCTTCACGATTCAAGCGTTCGACCAGCGCCACGCCGTTGAGCAGCTCGCCGTCGAGCGAGGTCGGGACGCCCTCCTCGAAGCCGATGACGACCTCCCGCGGAGCGCGCGGCGCCTCGGCCGGATCGACGGTCCAGGTGAACGCGGCCGGCGGTGCCGAGGCCCACGGATCCTCGAGCACGCCGGCCTCGATGGAGCGTCCCCACAGGTTCGCGTCGATGCTGAACGGGGAGCTGGGGCCCGACGGCACGTCGATGCCGCGCGCGCGTGCGTAGGCGACCTCCTGGTCGCGTGTCATGCCCATGCCGACCCGCATCGGCGCGATGACGCGAAGCGTGGGGTCGAGCGCTGCGACCGCCACGTCGAAGCGAACCTGGTCATTTCCCTTGCCGGTGCAGCCGTGCGCCACGACGCTCGCATGGGCCTCGTGGGCTGCCTCGACCAGCAGACGAGCGATGAGCGGGCGTGCGAGCGCCGTCGCCAAGGGGTACTGGCCCTGGTAGAGCGACCCCGCCTGGAGGGCCGGCCAGATGTAGTCGGTCACGAACGGGACGCGCGCGTCGACGACGATCGCCTGTCGTGCGCCGCCGGCCAGTGCGCGCTGCTGGACGCCGGCCGCGTCCACGCCACCGCCGACGTCGGCGGTGAGGGTGACGACCTCGTAGCCCTGCGTCTCGCGCAGCCACGGCACCGCGACCGATGTGTCCAGCCCACCCGAGTAGGCGAGCACGACCGTCTCGCTCATGCGTCCGACCCGCGGCCGGCCGTGACGGCTGTGCCGGCCTGGACGATGAACGCCTCGAGCCGAGCTCGGAAGCGGCGCATGCCGCCTGCATCGGTGCAGGCCACGAAGATCGTATCGTCACCGGCGATCGTGCCGACCACGTCCGGCCATCGCGACAGGTCGATCGTCGAAGCGATGGCGTTGGCGCCGCCCGGTGATGTGCGCAGCACGATCAGCGGCGCCGTCTCCCCGATGGTCAGCGGCAGGTCGGCGAGGAGGCGGCGCAGCCGCCCTTCGGCAGCACCCGTGCCGTCGGTCATGTCGTCGGGCAGCAGGTAGGTCAGCCGTCCGCCGCGGAAGCCGCGGGCGACGCCGAGGCCGTTGAGATCGCGCGAGATCGTCGCCTGCGTCACGTCCATGCCGCGCTCGCGGAGGGCGGACACCAGCTCGGCCTGGGTATGGACTCCACCGGCGGCGATCAGCCGCCTGACCTGGTCGCGTCGCTCGATCGTCCCCACCCGTGCCTCCTTCACCATCTCAGCTGCTCCCGGCCGCTGCCGTCACGGTCGTTCCCGTCATCATTCCGTCGAGTGCCGCGCGCACCGCGCTCGAGTCCGTTCCGTCCACGATCGCCACCGTGCAGCCGGCCCGCGCGGCGGTGATGGCGGCACGGAGCTTCGGTCGCATGCCGCCCGACGCGGATCCGTCGGCGAGCATCGCCTCGGCTCGCTCCGCGCTCAGGATCGCCAGCGGTGCGTCGCCGTGCAGGACGCCGGGCACGTCGGTCAGCAGCAGCAGTCGGCCGCCGCGAGCCGCGGCGATGGCACCGGCCACCTCGTCCGCGTTCACGTTGAGAAGCTCGCTCCCTGCCCCGCGCCCAATTGGCGCGACGACGGGGACCCAGCTGTCGGTGAGCCTTTCCAAGAGGGGGCCATTCACGCGCGTGACGCGGCCGACCTCGCCGAGTCGGGCGTCGAAGCGCTCCGCCGCTAGGAGGTCGGCGTCGGCACCGCCCAGGCCGATGGCCGGTACCCCGGCGGCCACGAGGCTCGCCACCAACCGGGCGTTCACCAGGCCGCGAAGGACGGCCACCGCGATCTCGAGCGTCGCCGGATCGGTGACCCGCAGGCCGTCGACCGTCCGCGGTTCGATGCCGATCCGCCGCGACCACTCGCCGACTTCTCCACCACCGCCATGGACGACGACCCAGCCGGGCTGCGCGTGCTCGGCGACAACCGCCAGTGAAGCGGCGTGTGCGCCGGCTGCGCCGCCCAGTTTGATGGTGAGGCGCCGGGTGGTCACGTCGTGTACTCGCTGTTGATGGCGACGTACTCGGCCGAGAGGTCGCAACCCCAGGCTGTGCCACTGCCCTCGCCGTCCAGCAGGTCGAGCACGAGCGGCACCGTGCGCCCACGGAGGACTCGCCGAGCGTGAGCCTCGTCGAACGGCAGCGGGTTGCCGTCGTAGACGGGCACCGGGCCGATATGGATCCGGATCCGCTCCGGATCAAGCCGGGCGCCGCTTCGGCCCGCCGCAGCGGCGATGCGCCCCCAGTTCGGATCCGCGCCATGCACCGCCGTCTTGACCAGCGATGACGCGGCGACCGTGCGCGCGACGGCCCTCGCGTCCGCGTCGCTGGCCGCTCCGTGGACGGTGACCTCGATGAGATGCCGCGCGCCCTCGCCATCTGCGGCGATGGCGACTGCCAGCGCCCGGCATGCTGCCTCCAGCACATCGGCGAAGGTGCGCTGATCCGCGGCGTCGAGTGCCGGACCACCGACGGCACCGTTGGCCAGGACGATCACCGCGTCGTTCGTCGAGGTGTCGCCGTCGATCGAGACCTGGTTGAAGGTGCGGTCCACGATCGGTCCCAGGAGCGTGCGCAGCGAGGCAGAGCCGATCGGCGCGTCAGTCGTCAGGAAGGCGAGCATGGTCGCCATCTGCGGATGAATCATCCCGGCCCCCTTGGCCATTCCGCCGATCGTCATGGTGCGTCCATTGCCGAGGCGGACCGAGGCGGCGTGCTGCTTGGGTCGCGTGTCGGTCGTCATGATCGCCCGCGCCGCCCGCCCTGACGCCGTCGCCGACCTCCGCAACCGGAGCCCGCCGATGGCGTCGACGATCTGGCGTACCGGCAGCCGCGAGCCGATCAGGCCGGTCGAGGCGGGGAGCACCTCGTACGGCTCGCATCCCAGGTAATCGGCCGCGGCCGCGACGACGGCCCGCGCGTCGTCCAATCCTCCGGCGCCGGTGCCTGCATTCGCGCAGCCAGCGTTGACGATGATCCCTCGCGCCTCGCCGCCGCTGTCCGCGAGCGCCTCCTCGGCGAGGAGCACCGGTGCGGCCCGCAACAGGTTGGTCGTGAAGGTTGCTGCCGCGCTCGCCGGTCGATCGGACTGGATCAGGACCAGGTCGGGCCCGCCCGACTCCCGAATGCCGGCCTCTCCGATGCCGACCGAGAAGCCGCGGGCGCTGGCGACTCCTCCGCGGCCGGTGGCGAGGCTCACGGATGCAGCCCCAAGCCCCTGAGCCCGGCCGACTCGTCGAGGCCGAAGGCGACATTCATGTTCTGGATCGCCTGGCCGGCGGCGCCCTTCCCCAGGTTGTCGATCACCGAGACGACCACCGCCTGCCGGTCGCGAACCCGGCGGCCGTGGACGAAGGCATGGTTTGACCCGGTCGTCTGCTTGGTGGCGGGCGGTGCGTCGGAGACATGGACGAATGGCTCGTCGCCATATGCATCGGTCAGCAGGGCGGCCAGCGCGTCGTCGTCCAGGTCCTCGCCGAGCGAGAGGTAGCACGTCGCCAAGATCCCGCGCGACTGCGGCACCAGGTGCGGGACGAAGGTGACCGGCACCGGAGCGCCGGCGTCGGCGAGGCCCTGCTCGATCTCGGGGAGGTGTCGGTGGCCGTCGAGGCCGTAGGCGCGCGTCGACTCGGTGAGCTCGGTGAACAGGTAGTCCGCGCCCGCGCTCCGACCGGCGCCGCTGATGCCCGACTTGGCGTCGACCACCACGCTGCCCTCCAGCAGGCCGGCTCCCGCGAATGGCAGGAGCGCCAGGAGGGCGGCGGTCGGATAGCAGCCCGGATTCGCGATCAGCGTGCTGCCCCGCAGCACGTCCCTGCTCCACTCGGTCAATCCGTAGATCGCTTCCGGCAGCAACGCCGGCGCCGGATGCGGGCCCCCGTACCACGTCTCATACGCGGCGGGATCGTGCAGGCGGAAGTCC
>JBHENV010000310.1:0-15565 GCA_046261895.1 Candidatus Limnocylindria bacterium | reverse complement strand
ATGATGACCACGCGTGACGGATCCAGGCGCTTCAGCTCCGCCGCGACGCCGGCCGGCAGGGCGTTCGAGGGGACCAGCAGGAGCGGCGAACCGCTGAGTCCCGCCACCGGGCCGCTGGCGAGGCCATCCGGGAACGCGGTGCCGGCCGCGACGTACACGCTGCCGACGCTGTTCCCCGCGAAGGTCGCCGTGCTGAGCTTCACGGCCGTCTCATAGCGGTCGGCGCCGGCAATCCGGCGCACGGTGGCCGCGTAGCCCTTGAGCTGCTGGAGTACCGCGTCACCCACCGCGCTCGGGCCGCCCATCACCACGATCTGGCTTGGGGCGAGGCGTCGGAGCTCGGTCGACGTGGAGGAGGGCAGTGAGCCGGCGTGCGAGAGCAGGATCGGCGCCTTGGCGCGAGCGGCGACGGCGCTCGCTGCCAGCCCATCCGGGAAGGTGGATCCGGTGACGATGTAGACGATCGAGGCGCCGCTGGGGAACGCCGCCCTGCTGATCGCCGCAGCAGTTGCATATCGGTCGATGCCGGCCAGCCGGGTCACCCCGCCGGCGGTGTGCCCGCGCAGCGTGCTCTCGACGCCACTGGAGACCACGCTCGTGCCTCCGAGAATCACGATGCGTCCCGGCTTCAGCCGCGTCAGCTCCGCCGCGGTGGTGGCGGGCAGCGCCCTGGGCGCCGTCAGGAGCAGCGGCCCGTTCCCCATCCGTGCTGCCGGTCCGCCCGCAAGCGCGTCGGGGTAGGACGTGCCGGTGGCAATGTAGACGATCGGGACGCCGGCTTTGAATGCGGACCCGCTCACCGCGGCCGCGGTCGCGTAGCGGTCGGGACCGGCCACGCGCGGGACGCTCTTGCCGGTGGTGAAGCTCCAGGAGGTCGCTGCCAGCGCATTGCCGACGGCGTCCTTGATGCCGCCCGTCAACGAGACACTGTAAATCGCCTCGGCCGCGAGCGGCGCCGATGGCACGAGCATCGCCCGCCGGGCGCTGGAGGCGTAGGTCACCGTGGCGGCAACCGTCGATCCGGAAGCGCTCTTGAGGAGCACGGTGCCGGCACCGACGCCGCTCACCGGCTCGTCGAAGGTGGCGGTGATGCTGGCGCCGTCGTAGCTGACGCGCGCGGCGCCGGGAGACGGCGTGCGGCTCGCGACCTTCGGCGCCACGTTGTCGACGAACGCCGGGGTCACCGAGTAGGCGGTCCGATTCCCGTTCGGATAGAAGTTCAGGACTCGAATGGAGACGCGGCCGGCGGCACCGACCTGGACCGAGGCAAGCTCGGTGCCGCTCTCCCACTGGGCGTCGACCCGCTTCAGCAGCGTGCCCGCGGCGGAGTAGAGCTCCACGATCGGGTCGATCGGCAGAGAGCTCCGATTCCACGGGTAGGCGCGCGTGTCGACCACCCCGCCGACGCGGACATCGAGCCGCCCGGCGCGCGGCACGTCGACGTAGAAGGCATCCACGTCGCCGGCGGGATACAGGGAGGGCCGGCTGGTGCCGAACGGAATCCTGCGGGCGGCGGCCAGGCTGTTATTCGGCTCCGAGGCGTCACCACCGGCATGGGAGAGCGATGACACGCTGCCGCCGACCGCCCGATATGCATTCACGCGGCCGCGACCGTATCGAATCTCGTGACCGGGGTACCCGAGGTCGTCGACCGTTGAGATCAGCCGGCTCACGACCTGGGCGGGCGAATAGCTCGGATAGCGCGCGCGGATGAGCGCCACGACGCCGGCCACGTTGGGGGTCGCGAAGCTCGTGCCGCTGATGTACGTGTGGTCGCCCCACGTGTGGTGATCGGCGTAGGTGCAGACGGTGCAGTTGGTGGTCTGAACGGAGGCGCCCGGCGCGCTCACGTCGACCTTCGCGCCGTGGCTCGACCAGTGGGCGAACTCGTCGTCCACCTGCGTGGCACTGACGCTGACCACGTTCGTGAAGCTGGCCGGGTAGAAGGTCTCCTGGACGCCGTTGTTCCCGGCGGCGCCGATGAGGACCGCACCCTTGCTCCACGCATAGTTGACGGCGTCCTGCACGTACTGGGAGGCCGGAAAGCCGCCGACGCTCATGTTGATGACGGTCGCACCCCGGTTGGCGGCCCACACGATGGCGGAGGTGAGGTCCGCGGTATCCCCCGTCCCCTCCCGCGTCATGATTTTGACCGGCAGGATCTTGTCGCTCCAGGTGATGCCGGCCGTCCCGTAGCCGTCGTTGGCGTTGGCGGCGATGATGCCTGCGACCCACGTCCCATGGCCGTTGTCGTCGGCCGCGTTCGAGTCGTTGTTCACGAAGTCGTAGCCGGGCAGCACGCGCCCGGCCAGGTCCCGGTGGTTCGCCTGGACTCCCGTGTCGAGGACCGCGATCACGCCCGACCCCCCGGTCTCCAGCGACCACGCGTCGCGAACCCGCATCCGATCGAGCGAATACTGGCCCGCGGTCTTCGGATCGTTCACGCCGACGGCCGCGATGCTCGGCTCCTCCACGAGGCGCACCATGTAGTTCGGCTCGGCGTACTGCACGGCCGGATCGGCGCGCAGCTCGGCAAGCACGGCGTCGACCGCCCGGCCCTCCGTCGAAAGCAGTGCCGGCATCCCCTTGCCCGGAACCCCCAGCTCCGCGACGACCTTCAATCCGCGCGCGCGCGCGGTATCCGGTCCGCGATCGGCGTCACGCCACTTGACCACGACCTCCCCGGGCACGACCTCTCCGGCCTAGGGCGTCTTCGGCGGCTCGGGCTCACCGGCCGTGGCTTCGAGCGTCTTGGCAGGCTGGGGTTCATCCGCGGCGACCGGCGCGACGCTGGCGAGGAGGACGAGGACGGCGAGGAGGGTCGGGTTGGCTCTGGGCACGAATGGTGGACTCCGGAGAGGTTCGCTGGGGCGGGAACCACGCCCGTGGCTGCCCGCGAAGTGCCCACACCCTAGGGGCGACCCTGCCTCGAAACGACCGGACGATAGTCTTGATCGGCCATGGGACCGATGGGCCACTCCCGCCCGGCGCTAGCCGCCGAGCAGCTCGAGCAGTCGCGGCGTGGCGGCGGCCACGGCTCGGCCGCGATGGCTGATGGCGTCCTTCTCGGCCTCGGGGAGCTGTGCGGTGGTGAGACCGCTCGGCAGTAAGAAGACTGGGTCGTACCCGAATCCACCGGACCCGCGTCGCTCACGAGCGATCGATCCGCTGACCATGCCGTCGAAAACCTCGATCTCGGGAGCCGGCGTCGCCGGACGAGCGACCGCCAGCGCGCAGATCATCCGGGCGCGACGATCATCGGCGTCACCCAGGGCCTCCAGCAATCGGTCGGCATTGCTGCCCCCTCCCCACCGGGCGCTGCGCACGCCCGGACCCCAACCCAGCGCGGCGACCTCGATCCCCGAATCGTCGGCGAGCGAGAGCAAGCCCGAGGCGCGTGCGTAGGCATCGGCCTTGGCCGCCGAGTTCTCGGCGTAGGTGTTGTACGGCTCGTCGACCTCGAGGTGCAGCCCGACGTCGTCGGGCGTCACGATAACGGCCGGAAGATGGGCCAGCAGCCGTCGGAACTCCCCCTGCTTGCCGACGTTGCTGGTGGCGACGAGGAGCCGGCTCACTCCCCGGGCGGGGCTTCGATCGCCGCCTGCTGGAGCGCGAACAGCTGCCGGATCCCAGCGGCCGCCAGGTCGACCATCTGGTCCATCTGCTGCCGCGAGAACGCCCCGTGCTCCGCGGTGCCCTGCACCTCGATGAGGCGGTCGTCGTCGGTCATGACGACGTTGAAGTCGACGTCGGCGGTCGAGTCCTCGGAGTAATTGAGATCGAGGTGCGGGAGCGCGTTGACGATGCCGACGCTGACCGCCGCCACCTGCCCGGTGAGCAGCTGCCCCATCCCGTACTTGTGCAGCGCGCGCGCGAGCGCGACATAGGCTCCGGTGATGCTGGCCGTTCGAGTGCCGCCGTCGGCCTGGATGACGTCGCAATCGAGGGTTATCGTCCGCTCCCCCAACCGCTTCATGTCGATCACCCCGCGCAGCGAGCGCCCGATGAGGCGCTGGATCTCGTGCGTCCTGCCGCCGATCGATCCGCGCGCCGCCTCCCGCTGGCTCCGTTCGGTGCCGGCACGGGGAAGCATGCTGTACTCGGCCGTCACCCAGCCGCGGCCCTTGCCCCGCATCCAGCCCGGCACGCGATCCTCGATGGTGGCGGCGCAGATGACGCGGGTGTCGCCGACCCGGATGAGCACCGAGCCCTCGGCGAACTTGAGGTAGTCGGGGACGATCTTGACGGGCCGGAGCTGGTTCGGCACGCGACCGTCGTTGCGACGTCCGGCGCGGGTGGTCTCGGTGACTGTCATGTGGGTGCCGATTCTACGGCACCCACGCGTTACGGCAGCGTTGCGTCGATGGAGCGCACGACCGCATCCGAGACGGCGCCGGCGCTGCCGAGCACGATCACCTTGCCCGGGCCTAGCCGATCCAGCTCGGCGCCGATGACGTCGGGAAGGACGGTCGGTCGGACGAGGAGCAACGGTCCGGGGACCAGCGCGGCAATCGGTCCGCCGGAAAGGCCATCGGGGAAATCGGCGCCGGTGGCGACGAAGACCACGTCGCTGCCCGCGGCCCCATAGCCGGCGCGGCTGATCTGAACCGATGTAGCGTACCGATCGGCACCCGCAAGGCGGGAGACGCTGCCGGAGGTCGCATGCGGTCGGAGTGCGCTCGCGACGGCGTCGCTCACCGCGCTCGCGCCGCCCAGGATGACGATCCTGGATGGCTTGAGCCGCGCGAGCTCGGCGGCCGTCGATGCCGGGAGCTCCCCCTGCTTGACCAGCAGGATCGGGCCGCCACTGCGGCCGGCGGCCGCGCCGCCGGAGAGCGCGTCGGGGAAGGTCGTCCCGGTGGCGATGTAGGCGACCGGCACTCCCGGTGCGAAGGCGGACTTGCTGATCGCCGCTGCGGTGGCGTAGCGGTCTGGCCCGGACCAGCGCACGACGGTGCCGGCGTACGAGGACAGCGCAGTCGCGACGCCGGCGCCGACGACGCTGCTGCCTCCGAGGACGATGATCTTCGACGGCCGCAGGCGGAGCAGCTCGTTCGTCGTGGCGGGCGGCAGCTCCGAGCGGGACGTGAGGAGGATCGGGCCATTCGCCCGCGCTGCGGCCGGCGACCCGGCCAGCGCGTCGGGGAACGAGGCACCGGTGGCGATGAAGACGGTCGCGGCCCCGCCCCCGAAGCGGAACCTGCTGATGGCGGCCGCCGTGGCGTACCGATCGCCACCGGCCAGTCGCTGGATGACGGTCGTATCCGCAGGCGGGCTCGGCGCCACGCACAGCTTCACGAACACCATGGCCGAGTAGATCTTGTTGCTCGCGGCGGACGTGACATGGCTGCCGCCGGCGGCGTTGAAGTTGCCGACGATGATGTCGTGGTGCCCCTGCGAGTTCCACCACTGCTCCATGGTTCGCGCGGGGTCGTAGGTCGGATAGCCGCGTTCCCAGGCGATGATCTCGCCGTAGCCCGTGAAGCACACGCCGAGCGCCTTCAGCCGCGACGCAACGTAGGCCAGGTCGTGCGTGAAGGTGTCCCTGGTTGCCATCTGGGTGGCCCGCTCATGGCTCACCTTGTCCACGGCGCTGACCAGGGTGACCGGCGCCAGCTTGACCGATGCGCGCTTGAGATTGGCCAGCGCGACGTACCTGTCGCCATCGACGGCGGCGGCCGGCGCGGCGAACGCCGCGACAAGGGTGAGGGCGGTGAGCACGCCGATGAGGCGACGGCCGGTTGGGGACTGGATCATGTCGGGCGCGGGCTCCAATGGGGATGAGGTTCGGGACACCGCGACCGTACCAAGCAGTACGGCACGGTCACCATGACCCTATGGGGCCTCCCCACCCGAACGGAGTACCGCTCAGCGCGACTCCATTAGTCCCACAGCGCGGCGATCTGGGCGGCCAGCGCGTTCGATACCGAGCTCGGTCCGCCGAGGATGACCACTCGTGGTGGATTGAGGCGGCGCAGCTCGGCGGCGAGCGGCGCGGTCAGCGATCCGCCCGGCACGACGAGGAGCGGGCCGTTGGCCCTGGCGGCCGCCGGCGTCGCCGAGAGGCCGTCCGCGAACAGAGAGCCCGTGGCGACGTACACGGTGCGCGGCGCATCGTTGCCGGTGGTCGCCCTCGAGACGGCGATAGCGGTCGCGTAGCGGTCGGCTCCCGCCAGCCGGGTCAGGCTGCCGGTGGTCGCGAAGGTCCGAAGCCACGCCGCGACATCATCGCTGACCACGGATGGTCCGCCGAGGACGACGATCTTCGCGGGCTTCAGCCGCGTCAGCTCTGCCGCGGCGGCCGCGGGGATCGAGGTGTCGCGCACCAGGAGCATCGGTCCCTTCTGGCGACCGGCAGCCACCCCGCCGGCCAGGGCGTCCGGGAAGTCCAGGCCGGTGGCGACGTAGGCAACCGGAACGCCCGGCGCGAACGTCGCCGCGCTGGCGCGGGCGGCCGTGGCGTAGCGATCGGCGCCCGCGATACGCGTCACGCTTCCGCTCGTCGCATACGTCCTGAGCGTGGCCATGGCCGCATCGTTGATCACCGCCGAGCTGCCCAGCACCACGATCCTGGCCGGCTTCAGCCGCGCGAGCTCGTTCGTGGTGGCGGATGGAAGGGCGCTCCCCTGGGCGAGCAGGACGGGGCCGCCGCCCTTCGCTGCAGCCGGTCCGGCGGCGAGTGCATCGGGGAACGTGACGCCCGTGGCGACGTAGGCGATCGGCACGCCGGGGGCGAAGCTGGCCGCGCTGATGCGTGCGGCAGTGGCGTACCGGTCGGCGCCCGCCAGACGCGTCTGGAGCTTCAGGAATCGGTCCTCGATAACGTTCCAGAGGTCACTCACCCCGGTGTCCATGCCGAGGCTCCAGATCCCGATGCCCGCCACATCGTTCTTCAGGACCATGTCGTACTTGGCCCGCAGCGAGGTGGGGTCGTCGTAGTAGCCCTGCCGGTACCCGCCATCGGCGGCGCGATACAGGAACCAGGGGACCTGTCCCACCGTGTCCCACCGGCGCCCGTGCGCTGCGGCCAGCACCTTGCCGCCGACTGCAGCGCCGCCCGACGTGCCGTAGTACGTGAACGCGACGCTGTCGACCGGCGACCGGACCGTCGAGTTCACGCCCGACCCCGTCGTGTTCCAGGCACGCCCGTAGTAAGGCACGCCCCAGATGAGCTTGCTGGCCGGCACGCGCGCGAGGTGATCGCGCATCGCATCAGTGGCCGAGAAGATGTAGCTGCTGTCCATCGGCGCCACGCCGCCGGCGCGTGCCGATGCGGCGTAGCTGAAGTCGTACGCCATCACCATCAGAGCGTCGGCGGCGCCGGTCGCCGACAGAGCGGCCACGTCGTAGCCGGTGGACCAGGTGGCCGCGCCGGCCATGGTATCCACGGTCACGAACGATCCGACGCGTGCGTTGACAAGCCCCGTCTTGACCTGGCGCACGAAGCTGGTGAACTGGGCCCGCAGGCTCGACGGCACCGGCTCGAAGTCGATGTTGACGCCGTCGGCACGGCGGTCGCCGACCACCTTCACGACATCGGCCACCAGGCGCGCCCGGTAGGTCGAGCTGTTGAGCAGGCCGGACATGGCCGAATAGTCGCCGTTCCAGGCCATCATCGTGATCGTCGGCACGACGCGCACGCCGCGCTGGTGGGCCGCGTTGATGACCGCGGTCATGGCGGACGAGGTCCACGCCTGCCAGCCGGCGGTGGGCGTCGCGGCCGAACCGCGAGCCAGGTATCCGTTCGACTGCACGCCGATGCTGAAGTACGCGATCGTCGACATGAGGTCCATGCGCAGTGCCGCGCGGGTGGTGCTGTCGAGCTTCCAGTACGGCAGGAAGCCGAGCACCTCCCGGGTCAGCTGGTTGGGCAAGGGACCGGCCGGTCCGACGGCGGCGCTCTCCGCGAGGGTCAGCGGAGCGGCCGGCTCCACGGCGACGTCCGCCTCGGCGACCGACGTCTGCACCAGCGGAGCGACGCTCGATCCCACCTCGGCGACGAGCCCGCCCTGCTCCTCGAGCATCTGCGACTGGGCGCTCGGCGCGATCTGCTCAACCGGCATGGGAGGCAGGACGGTGCCGTCCGGCAGGGTCACGGCCTCGCCCAGTGTCGGATCGGCCCCGAGTGCCGGCGTGGGCACGGCCAGCATGAGGGCCACCAGGATGAGGATCGGAAGGCGAAGGAGGCGGTTCGACATGGGGTCCCTATGGCGAGATGGTGCAGCGACGTGAGCCGATGCCCACGACCGCACCGCACACTACCCGTCCCCCGCAAAGTCGACCAATGGTACCTCTGTCCCATGCCCGGTTGGGCGGGTCAGTTCCCGAGCAGGTTCGAGATCTGTGAGGCGACGGCGTCGGACACCGCGCTCGGACCACCCAGCAGAACGACCGCCTCCGGATCCAGCCGGCGCAGCTCGGCGGCAACGCTCGCCGGCACGAAGGTCCCCGGAACGAGGAGCAACGGGCCCGGCAGGCCGCCCGCCACCGGGCCTCCGCCCAATGCGTCGGGGAAGGTCAGTCCGGTCGCAATGAAGGCGGTCGACGATCCACCGGTGAATGTTCCGCTCGATACGGCCACGGCCGTGGCGTAGCGATCGGCTCCGGCGAGCCGCGAGACGCCGCCACCGATGGCATAGGCGGCGAGGTTCGCCGCAACCGCCTCGGAAACGATGGCCGCGGACCCGAGCACGACGATCCTCCCCGGCCGGAGCCGCTTCAGCTCCGATACGGTCTCCGCGGGAACAGCGTCCCCCTTGACGAGAAGGATCGGCCCATTGTTCTTGCCGGCAGCGGCGACCCCGGCGAGGGCGTCGGGGAAGGTTTGGCCGGTGGCCACGTAGGCGACCGGGACCTGCGACGCAAACGTATCAGCGCTGACGCTGGCGGCGGTTGCGTATCGGTTGGCCCCGGCAATGCGCTCCACGACTCCGCTCGTGGCGTATGCGCGCAGTGTCTGCAGGACATCGTCCGAGACGACCGATGGGCCTCCGACGACCTTGATGGTCGACGGCGCGAGGCGCGACAGCTCGGTTGCGGTCGCCTGCGGGACGCCCCTGGCGGTGACGAGGAGGACCGGCCCATCGTGGTGGGCGGCGGCGGCACCGGCCGCCAGCGCATCGGGGAAGGCGGCGCCGGTCGCCACGTACGCGACCGGAACACCACGGGCGAAGGTGTCCGCACTGATCGCCGCCGCGGTCGCATACCGATCCGAACCCGACAGCCTGGTCAACTCGGGACCGGATGCGCCGCCGCCGGGGGTCCGCTTCGGGTCCCCGGCAAATGCGTACCAGTAGTCCGGCTCACCGAAGTGGAAGCCACTGATGACGGTGCGCTGGACCCAGACGCGCGAACCGACGAAGTCGGCGTGCGCGGAATCGGTGAGCGTCGACGGGCTGTACCCACGGCCGGCGGCAAAGATGGCCCCGTAGCCGGTCGTCGGCCCGGTCAGAACCCGGGAGACGATGTCGTCGGCGTCACCGTATGCCGTGGCCAAGAAGGTGCCGCCCAGGCGCAGGATGGGCGTCGAGTAGTTCCTCACGCGCTGCTGCGCCTCGCTCAGCGTGGGGAGCGGCGTCTCCTTGACGTATCGCTCGCCGAAGCCCGGCGCGTAGTGGGCCTGGGCGTAGACCATGGTGAATCCCGGTGCAGGGGTAATCCCGTCGTTGGCTGTGCCGCCGCAGTACGTGCGGCGTGCCGCGTCGTCTCCACTGGTCAGGGTGCCGAGCAACACGCGCTCGCCGCAATACACGAGGGTGCCGGCGGCCCAGCTGTCCGCGTCCCCGTTCGTCGTCTTGGTGTTGAGGCCCCAGCCGTTCGAGCGGTCGGTCAGCTCGTTTGAGCCGTACGGATTGGGGTACCCGTTGCCGTGGCCGAAGTAGACGACCACGTTGGCGCCGTTGACGGCAGCCTTCACGTTCGACCAGGTGGCCGACGGTGAATAGGCCTTGACGACGGTGGCCCCGGCGGCGGTGGCGGCGGTCGCGACCTCGTTGGCGTACGTGCGGTACGTGCTCGTCAGGGTGCCGACCGGCCCGACGATGATCGCCACCTTCGGAGCGGCCGCGGCGGTCGGCGATGGGGAACCGACCACGAGGGCCATGGACAGGGTGATGGCAGCGATGGCGACGGCGCCGATGCGGTCTCGCAACAGGAAATCCTCGATAGGTGGGCAGATCAATGCGACACGGTGCCACGGGGTGAGATCCTATTCGCTGCCTCCAGGGCGGCCTATGGCCCCATCGTCCGCCCCCCGGAGACCCGTGGGGCGCTGCGCTGCGCAGCAGGATCCGGGCCGCCCCGCGGGTGGGCGGAGGCCGTCAGCGAGACTTGACCTCGTCCCAGAGGACGTCCTTCTCCGCCAGGGTCAGCTCGGACAGGTCGATGCCGCGCTCAGCGGCGAGCGCCTCGACACGCCGGTGGCGCCCGACCCACCGATGGTTCGCGGTCCGTAGCGCCTCCTCGGCGTCGAGCTTCATCCATCGGGCGAGGTTCACCAGCGCGAAGAGCACGTCACCCATCTCGTGCAGGCGATCCTCGTCGGTGGAGGCGTGCCGCAGTTCATCGATCTCCTCGGCGACCTTTTGCCAGACGCCGTCGATGGCGTCCCAGTCCCAGCCAAGCGCGGATGCGCGCTCCTGGATCTCCCGACTTCCGGGCAGTGCCGGCAGGGCACGCACGATACCGCCGAATGCCCCTTCGTCAGCCTTGCCGCGCTGGAAACGCTCAGCCGCCTTGATCGTCTCCCAGTTGCTGATGACCTGGTCGACGCCGTCGACCTCGGCGCCGTCGAAGACGTGTGGGTGGCGGCGCACGATCTTGCCGGCGATCGACCGGTACACGTCCGTCAGGTCGAAGGAACCGTCCTCGGCGGCGAACTGCGCGTGGAGGATGACCTGGAGCAGAAGGTCGCCAAGCTCCTCGGCAAGGTCCGCCGGCGTGCCCTGCTCGATCGCGTCGAGCGTCTCGTAGGCCTCCTCGAGCAGGTACGGACGGAGGGTCAGATGCGTCTGCTTTCGGTCCCACGGACAGCCATCGGGCGCTCGCAGGCGAGCGCTGATGGCCGCCATGCCGTGCGGGCTGGCCAGGTTTGCCAGCGGGTCGAGGGCCGGGAGCAGCCACGTGGCTGCGGCAAGTCCCGCATCGTCGAGGTCATCCAGCCGGTGATCGGTTCGGTCGGGCAGGCGCCGCAGCCGGTGGTCGCGCGGGTAGAGCGACAGCAGGATGGCGTGGGGCCCGGATCGGGCGTGACGTCCGGGAAGCGAGGTGTGCGAGGCATCCGCCCGGTCGGCGAGCAGGATCAGCGGCAGCGACGGATCGAAGGCGATCGAGGGCAGCCGCGTGACCGATGCCAGCTGGACGCCGGCGGCGGGATCGACGCCGCTCGCCGCGAGCAGCGCGTCCACGCCCGCCGACCCGCCGTCGGTCATCGGCTCAGGCGGCAGTCGAGGACGCGAACTGCGGATCGACCCAGGTCTCGACCGGAGCGCGGACCTCCTGCTCCAGCCAGCGCTCGAAGCCGCTGGCGCGGATCTCCTCCAGCCGCTCTTCCTCGATATCGCGGCTCTCGCTCGTCTCGAGCAGCTGGTAGATCGTGATGCCCTCGGTGCCGCCGTCGTGCGGATCGCTGATCTCGCCCTCTTCCTCGAGGCCGAAAACGATGCCCTCGAGCGCCTCGGCGAGCTGATACGGCGCGACCCATCCCAGCTCCCCGCCCTCCTTTGCGGTGGCGGCGTCCTCGCTCACCCGCACCGCGACCTCGGCGAAGCTGTCCGGATCGGCCCGCAGCTCCTCGACGAGCTCCGCGGCCTGCGTCTGCGGGCTGACGCGCTCGCCGGTCTTCTGGATGACGTGATAGCCGAACTCGGTGCGAACCGGCTCGCTGAGCTCCCCCACGTCAAGGCCGCTCAGCGCCTCGGTGAACTCCGGGACGAACTGTGGTGCCGTGGGGTCGTACCAGCCGAGATCGCCGCCACGAGCTCCGGATCCCGGATCGTCGCTGCGCTCGGCCGCCACGGCGAACCAGTCGGCATCGTCGGCGGAGAGCAGCTCGTGCACCTCCTCCGCCTCCTCGAGCGCGGCCGCCCACTGCTCGTCCGTGGCCTCCGCATCCTCCGCCGTGTCGTCGGGCCGGGGATCGATGAGGACGTGACGGGCGCGTTCCTGGGGCAGGGCGGCGCCCTCCACGGGCGCGATGAAGATCTGGGCGACGCGCCGCTGGGCGGTCGGCGAGCTGACGACCTCCTCCGCGAAGTGGTCGCGGAATGCATCCACCAGCAGCTCGCCACGCACGTACTCGCGGTAGGTCTCCTCGTCGACACCCTGGCTTCGCATGACGTCGCGCAGCGGACTCTCGGAAGTCTGGTCGCGGCGAGCAAGCACCTCGAGCACGGCGTAGCCGCGGGCGACCTCCACCGGGCCGACGATCTCGCCACTCTCCGCGTCGCCGATGGCCTCGAAGTATTCGGCGTAGGCCGCGTCATCGGCGGAGAACCAGCCGAGCAGCCCACCGCCCTCCGCGGTGAAGTCGTCGCTGACCTCGACCGCGACATCGGCGAACTCCTCTCCCTCCTCGAGCCGCTCTCGCGCCGCCTGAGCCTCCGCCTGGGCGGCCGCCAGCTCCTCGTCGGTCGCCTCGTCGTCCGGGGCGGCGTCGTCCGGCAGCGCGCTCACCAGGATCAGCTGCGCACGCACCAGCTCGTCAAGCGCCAACCGCTCGGCCAGCCCGGCCTGCAGCTCCTCGTCGCTGACGCTGACGCCGAACTCGTCGGCCTGGGCGGAGAGGACCGCACTTTCGACGAGCGAGTCGGCCGCGGACGTGTCGATGCTGGAAAGCTCGGCGCTGACCTGGTCGATCTGCTGCTGGATGGCCTGGTCGCGCGGCCCGCCCAGCTGCGCCTGGAGCTCGGCGATCGTGGCGGACGCCTCCGCCACCAGGATCCGCTGCCGCCCGTCGAGGTCCGAGCGATCGTAGGTTGTCCCCGCGACCGCCGCAACGGGGCGGGCATGCGCTTCCCAATAGCCGTTCCAGGCGGCCGCGCCGAAGATGCCGAGGGCCAGCGCGATCGCCAGCGCGAACCCGATGACGGTGAGCTGCTGCGTGCGCAGATCGTCCTGCCAGCGAGGGCGGTGCTTGCGGTCGAGGACCGGTCGAGATCGGAAGCTCATCGGCTCAGGGTCATGCGCTCATGGTCATGCGGCGGCTCGGATGCGGCCGTCGCGGCCGCCGGGCGAGGCGAGGCGCCATGCTAGCCGATGCGTCGGCGGTACGCACCCGGGCCTGCTCCGGTCGTCGGCGGCGACAGTGAGCTCGCACCCCGCGCCGGTATCAAGTGCGCGAGAACCCGTCGCGAATCGCGCGCAGGCGCAGCCGCACCACCAGGAGCAGCGCCTCGCGAACGATGCCGCCGGTCATCTTGGATGCGCCGGCCGTCCGCTCACGAAAGACGATCGGCACCTGGACGATGCGCGCGCCGCGCCTGTGCGCCCACCAGGTGGTCTCCACCTGGAATCCGTAGCCCGAGCCCGAAGTCTCGCGCAGGCGGATCGCGTCGAGCAGCTCGCGGCGCCAGGCCTTGAAGCCGCCGGTCAGGTCCCGATACGGCAGCAGCAGCACCGTGCGCGCGAACATGGTCCCGCAACGGCTGATCAGCTTTCGGTACCACGGCCAGCCGATCGTGTCGCCGCCGTCCATGTAGCGCGTGCCGAGGACCAGGTCTGCCTCGCGCATGAGCGGCGCCAGCAGGCTCGGCAGCGCGGCGGGATCGTGGCTGAAGTCGGCGTCCATCTGGACGATGGCCCGGGCGTCCGGATGCTCGAGCACCCAGCGGAACCCGTCGCGGTAGGCGACGCCAAGGCCCTCCTTGCCGGCTCGATGCAGCACCCAGACGCGAGCCTCGCGCGCGGCGATCGTATCGGCCAGTTCGCCGGTGCCATCGGGAGAAGCGTCGTCGACGACGAGCAGCGACCCCTCGGGCAGCGCGGCGAGAATGGCGGCCGCGATCGGCTCGATGTTCTCTCGCTCGTTGTAGGTCGGAAGCACGACCCACACGCCCCGGCCGGCGGCCAGGCCGACGCCGGGGAATTCGGGCGCCGCCTCAGCGCCCGATGCCGACATATCCGATTCCCGCTTCCTCGTACGGCGCTCGATCGATGGCGTTGCGACCGTCGACGAAGAGCTCGAGCCCCGGGATCGCGTCCGCCGACATGCTTCCGTACGCCTCGTGCGCGGCCTGCAGGATGGCGACGCGGATCGGCTGAGGGCTGCCGAGGTCGTACGGCTCGAAGCCAGTGCGGCGGAGATGATCGGCGTCGTAGTACGGATCGTGACCGTAGACGCGCGCGCCAGCCGCCAGCAGCTCGTCTCGCAGGCGGAACGCGGAGCTGAAGGCGTCCTCCCTCACGTCGCCCCGGTAGGCGACGCCCAGCACGAGGACGCTCTGCCCGTCGAGCGAGCCGAGCCGATCCTCGATCATGTCGACCGTGCGAGCGCCCATCCCCTCGTTGATCTCCCGCGCCAGCGGTGGCAGGCGCAGCTCCGAATCGTCGTTGAACAGGAAGTGAGGATAGACCGGGATGCAGTGCCCGCCCACGCCGACGCCGGGCTGATGGATGTGGCTGTACGGCTGCGAGTTCGCGGCCTCGATCACCTCGGTCACGTCGATCCCGTTGCGGGCGGCGAACCCCGCCAGCTCGTTCGCGTAGGCGATGTTGACGTCGCGATAGGTGGTCTCGGCCAGCTTCGTCATCTCGGCCGCCTCGGCGCTCGCCACCTGACGAATCTCCGCCTCGTCGTCGAGCACGGCGGTGTAGAAGGCCACCGCACGTCCCGTGCTCTCGGGGCTCGTGCCGCCCACGACCTTGGGATAACGGCGCAGGTCGAGGAAGACCCGGCCGACCAGCACGCGCTCCGGTGAGAAGGCGAGGAAGAAGTCACGGTCGAGCCGCTTGCCACTCCCGGATTCGAGCATCGGCCCGAAGCGGTTGCGGGTGGTTCCGACCGGCAGGGTCGTCTCGTACACGACCAGGGTGCCGGGACCGATATTGGCGGCGACGTCCCGAGTGGCGGCGTCGATCGGCATGAAGTCGATCTGCCGGTCCGCGTCGACGACCACCGGCACGATGACGACGACCGTGTCCGCTTCGGCGAACCCCGACGGATCGTCCCAATCGGTCGCGCGGAGCCGCCCGCCGGCCACCAGCTCCGGGACCCGATCAATGAGCGTCTGCTCGTCGCGATGCGGCGACTCGCCCGCATTCAGAGTCTCCACGATCCGCCGGTCGACGTCGATGCCCAGCACGTCATGGCCGCGCGAGGCGTACTGGACGGCGAGCGGAAGCCCGATATGGCCGAGGCCGACGACGGCGACCTTCATGTCACCGCCTCGGCGAGGGCGACGCCGTCGATCACGGTGCCGGTCAGCGCCGACTCGACCATCTTGCGTGCCAGCAGCAGCGCCACCATCGCGTCGTGCGGCTCCACCGGCGGCGGGCCACCGTCCCGCACCGCTTCGGCAAAGGCGGCGAGCTCGACCGCCAGGGGCTCCTCGCGCCGGATCTGGCGCCG
>JBHENV010000309.1:0-2523 GCA_046261895.1 Candidatus Limnocylindria bacterium | reverse complement strand
GATCGTGAAGATTCAGCACCTCGAGAAGTACTTCGGCACGAACCATGTCCTTCGCGGTATCGATCTGGAGGTCCGCCAGCGCGAGGCAGTCATGATCATCGGCCGATCGGGATCCGGAAAGACGACGCTTCTTCGCTGCATAAACTTCCTCGAGGAGCCAAGCGCCGGGTGGGTGGAGGTCGATGGGCTCCGCCTGAAAGCCGATCCGCTGCGCGCCCGCATCCGGGGCCACCAGGAGCAGATCAGGCAGATGCGCCTCCGGGCCGGGATGCTCTTCCAGGAGTTCAACCTCTTCCCGCACATGAGCGTGCTCGAGAACTGCATCGAGGCCCCGCAACGCGTGCTGCGCCAGTCCCGCCAGTACGCCACGACACGGGCCGAGTACTACCTGGAGGTCGTCGGTCTGATCGACAAGCGCGACGAGTATCCCGCCCGCCTCTCCGGTGGGCAGAAGCAGCGCGCCGCGATCGCCCGCGCCCTCTGCATGGAGCCCAAGGTCCTGCTCTTCGACGAGCCGACCTCCGCGCTCGATCCCGAGTTGATCGGCGAGGTGCTACGGGTCATGGAGGACCTCGCGCACAGCGGCACGACCATGATCGTGGTGACCCACGAGATGCACTTCGCGCAGGAGGCCGCCGACCGCGTGATCTTCATGGAAGACGGCACCATCGTCGAGCAGGGGCCGCCCGAGCAGGTCCTCAACGACCCCCGGCATGACGAGACCACGCACTTCCTCCGCCGCTTCCTCGACCGGTAGGGCGCTCCATTGCGGACCAGTGTCCGCCTCTTTGCTCCTTGGTCATACATTCGCCTGGTGACTGGTCCGGGAGGATCGGTCCAGCTCGAGGCGAATTCAGGCCCTGTCAGTCACCACGCGAACAACGGGGAGAGAACCGTGCCGTCAGGGTCCTGGCGCATCTGGACCGGACGTCCCTCGCTGCTGCTCCGCACGGCGGCGAAGCGGAAAGACGATGTCCCGCAGGACGACATCGGCCACGGCCACCAGCGGAATGGCGATGATGCCGCCCACGATGCCGGCAATCGAGGTGCCGGCGACGACGCCCAGCAGGACGGCGATGGCGGACAGGTTCACCACGCGCCCCTGAATGTAGGGCGTGATCACCGAGCCCTCCAGCTGCTGGAGGACGACGAGCCAGAGGGCCATCAGGAGCGCCGTGCCCGGCGAAACGGTGAGGGCGACGAGGACGATCGGCCCCCCGGCGATGAACGCGCCGGCCAGCGGGATCGCCGCGGTGATGAACGAGAGCGTGCCGAGCGGCACGGCGAACGGCACACCGAGGACGAGCATGCCGGCGGCTGAGCCGACCCCGATGATCGCCATGACCAGCAGCTGGCCGCGCACGTAGGCCCCGAGCCGCAGCAGGGCGGTCCGGGTGACGCCCAGGACGGCATCGCGGTCGCGCTCATCCACGAACTCGAGGGCCCAGCCCCGGACGCGGTCGCGCTCGATGAGCATCAATGCCGATAGGAAGACCACGATGATCGCGTTCGTCAGGATGCCGACCAGGGTCAACGGCACGCTGAGCAGCGATCCCACCTCGGGGAGTGCACCCTGGGCACCCGAGGTTAGGCTGTCGACCAGCTCCTCCCCGGAGCCCGCGCCCGCGATGCCATCGATCAGCGAGATGGCTCCGGTGCGAAGCTCGCCGGCGATTCGCGGGGCGTCCTCGGCGAACTGCACCGCCTCGCGCACGAGCGGCGGAAAGATGAGGAACAGGACGAGCGCGAATGCGCCGATCAGCAGCACGTACGTGATGAGCACGGCGACGATGCGCGGGGTGAACCGTTCGAAGAAGCGCATGCCACCGTGCAGGCCCGCCGCCAGCAGGATGGCGAGGAAGACGAGGATCAGGAGCAGCCGCAGCTGGTAGAGCAGATAGGCGGCGAAGGCGACCGCCGCGACGACGAGGCTCGCTCGAAGCGTGATGCCGGCGACGCCCCGCGGCTCGACCGGCTCGATCACGGCGACCCGCGTGTCCGTCTCGGGCGGCCGTGACACGAGCCGTCCGACCGTCCCACGCCAGACGGCGCCGGGAAGTCGAGCGAGTCCGGAGAGCAGGCGGCTGATCATCGGCCGCCATTGTGCCCGTTCCGCGTGTGGCACAGTGACGTCCCATGCTCACCGTCTCACGCCTCTCGATCGCTCCGGTGCGTGCGTTGCGCCTCCAGCACCCGGATCAGGTCGACATCGAGCACCATGGCGTCTCCGATGACCGGCGCTACGTGCTGTTCAGCGCCGACGGCCGAATCTTCGACGGCACCAAGCTCGGCACGCTGGTCCAGGTCTCGGCCGATCTCGAGCATGATCCCGAACGGCTGAGCCTCACCTTTCCGGATGGAACGGTCGTCGGCGGCGAGGTCGCCCTCGATGCGCCGATGCCGTTCGAGGCCTACGGACGCGCGTTCAGCGCCAGGCCCGTCATCGGTCCATGGGCCGATGCGCTCTCCGCCTGCGCCGGCCGGCCCCTCCAGCTCGTTCGCGTCGAGCGCCGGGACGATGCG
>JBHENV010000308.1:0-12666 GCA_046261895.1 Candidatus Limnocylindria bacterium | reverse complement strand
AGGTATTCGGCACGACCCTGGTTCGCCGCGGCGGTCCGAGCCGGACGAGTGAGAGCGTTCTGGAGCGGGAAGGGAAGGATTGCGTCGGACTCGGCGTCAATGTCGGCCATCAGGCGGTTGACGATCCCACGCGCAGGGCGTCCGGAAAACGCACGCGTGACCCGTGTCTGGTCTTCGCGAGCGTCGATGATCGCCTGCTTGTGTGCCGCGGGAATCCCTGCCTCGTCGCATGTCAGGAAGGCGGTGCCGAGCTGAGCGGCCTGAGCTCCCAGGGCCAGCGCCGCTGCGATCCCCCTGCCGTCCATGATGCCGCCCGAGGCGATCACTGGGATGCCGACGGCGTCGACGATCTGGGGGACGAGGGCCATCGTCCCGATCATGGCGGCCCCGAAGTCCGGACCGAGCGTCCCACGATGCGCACCGGCTTCGCTGCCCTGCGCCACGATAGCGTCGACTCCCGTGGCCTCCAGCGCAATCGCTTCGTCGACCGTGGTGGCCGTCCCGCTCACGAACAGGCCGCGGCCCGTGAGCTCCTCGACCGCACCCGACGGGAGCAAGCCGAAGGTGAAGCTGAAGGCCGTAGCTTCGGTCTCCGGGACTGCCTGGAGTTGATCGGCGAAAACGAGGTCGCTACTTGCCGGAACCGACGGCGGTCCGATGCCGAGCTCAGCATGGACGCCCTTCAGGATCTCGACCATGCGGCTTGCGTCTCTCGATGCTTCGGGCACCGCCTGCGGGGCGAAAAGGTTGAGGCCGAACGGGCGTCCGGTGCGCGCTCTCACTGCGGCCGCGGTCTCACGGATCATGTCGGGGGATGAATAGGCGCAACCGAGAAAGCCCAGGGCTCCCGCTCGGCACACAGCGGCGACGAGGTCGACGGTGGTGGCGCCGCCTGCCATCGGAGCCTGGACGATGGGATGCTCGATGCCGAGACGTTGCAACAACGCGGCTTCATCCTGCATGGCGGCTGCCCAATGCTCGGACCTGTTCGCTCAACCGCGCGGGGTCGACCGTGGGCTCATCGCATGCGAGCCCGCGACATGCGTAGGCAATGGCTTGTCCGTTGCGAGCGGCCTTGCCGACGAACAGGGGCCACGCGGCCTGCGGGTCATTCTGCGCAACCGAAGTGAGGACCAGGTCAGGTACGTAGGGCGCCGTGGCAGCTGCGCGCAGCCGTTGAGCGTCCGGGTCGGACTCGTGGCCCGCGACGACGACGTCGATCCGCTCGCCCAATGACCGATCGGCGGCGCAGAGCATGCGGCCGAAGGCGCTCGGTTGTCGCTCGAGCGCCGGTGCCACGGCGCGCAGGATGGACTGTGCCCGTCGGGCCATCTCGTCGTCGCCCGTGAGCAGCGCGAGACGCTGCAGCACGTCCGAGCCGATGCTGTTGGCCGACGGAGTGGCGTTGTCGACCAGGCCGCGTGGCCGAGCGACGGTGCGATCGTGCTCGGAAGAGGTGTCGACGAAGGTGCCCGCGTCGGAGTCCCAGAAGTCGCGCATGGCGGTCTCGACCAGGCGTCGCGCGAGCATCAGCGGCCCGGCCTCCCCGACCGCCGCGTGGGCCGTGAGAAGCCCATCGGCGAGCGCCAGGTAGTCCTCGCAAAATCCGGGCGTGTGGGCGCGGCCGTCGCGTGCGGTCCGCCACAGCCGGTCGTCGTCACGAATGAGCTGGGCCTCGACGAAACTGACCAGCATCCGTGCGGCGTCCGCGTAGCGCCCCTCGCCGAGGACCGCGGCGGCGTGGGCCAGGGCTCGCAGTGCCAGGCCATTCCAGGCCGCGAGCTGCTTGTCGTCGCGGGCCGGACGCGTCCGCTGCGATCGGGCTGCGACGAGCGCCGCGCGGCCGCGCTCGATCAGGACACTGGGCGCGTCGCTTCGGCCGGGCCGGTGGAGGACGTTCGTCCCCTCCCAGTTACCCTCGCCAGTAACTCCCCAGTACGCGGCCAGGAAGCGGCGTTCGTCATCATCGAGGTTCGCATCGGTGAGGACCGACATGAACTCCTCGTAGGGCCAGACGTAGAACCGACCCTCGACGCCCTCGGTGTCGGCATCGAGCGCGGACGCGAATCCGCCATCGACGGTGCGCAGCTCGGCGAGCATGAAGTCGAGCGTCGCGCGCGCCACCTCGGCGTAGCGTTCCGATCCGGTCGCCCGGTAGCCCTCCAGGTAGGCGTGGGCCAGCAGCGCGTTGTCATAGAGCATCTTCTCGAAGTGCGGCACCAGCCAGTTCGCATCGGTGCTGTAGCGCGCGAAGCCGCCGCCGAGCTGGTCGTTGATGCCGCCATCGGCCATCGCGTCGAGCGTTCGGGTCACCATCAACAGCGTTGCGTCAGCGCCACTGCGCCGCCAGGCACGGAGAAGGAACTCGAGGGTCATCGCCGCCGGAAACTTCGGGGCGCCGCCGAATCCTCCCCGCACCGAGTCGAAGCTGGCCCCGATCTGTGCGGCGGCGGCTTCGAGCTGATGGCGCTCGAGGTCGCGATGGCCGGCCGGCACGGCCAGGGCGCTCCGAAGGTGGCCGGCCAGCATGCCCGCCTGCTGATCGATCTCGGGGCGGCGGGAGCGATACGCGTCCGCGACCGAGGTCAGCACGCGCGGGAACCCTGCCATGCCGTGACGGTCCTCGGGCGGGAAGTAGGTGCCGCCGAAGAACGGCCGCAGGTCGGGCGTGAGAAACACGCTCATCGGCCAGCCCCCGGAGCCGGTCATCGCCTGGACCGCCGCCATGTACACGTCGTCGAGGTCGGGCCGCTCCTCGCGATCGACCTTGATCGACACGAAGTGCTCGTTCATGAGCGCGGCTATCTCGGCGTTCTCGAAGCTCTCGCGCTCCATCACGTGGCACCAGTGGCAGGCCGAGTAGCCGATGGACAGGAAGATCGGCCGATCCTGCGTGCGCGCCTTGTCGAGCGCCTCAGAACCCCACGCGTGCCAGTCCACCGGGTTGTGGGCGTGCTGGAGCAGATACGGGCTCGTCTCCTCGATGAGGCGGTTGGGCATGCGGTCCAGTGTGGCACGCGCCGTGCCGTCGAGCCGCCCGGCCGGAAGTTGCCATCCTCCGATACCGTCGATGTTAGGCGCGCCCGATGCCGACGGAAGCACCGGCGGGCATTCGTTCACGCCCACGGCTCGCCGCGTGAGGTCCACGATCGGGCGCCGCAGACGCCTACCATCGATACGGTCGATGAATGGCGACGTCCGCGGCTCCTTCGCAAACCGCGGCCTCAGACGGGCGTCAGGTGCACCGGTGCGGTATGGCGGACGATCGCTCCGTCGCGCAGCTCGATGACGCGATCGGCGGACTCCGCCACGCCGGAGTCGTGGGTCACGATCACGAACGTCGTTCCGGTCTCCTCGTGCACTCTTCGAAAGAGCCCGTTGGCGGCGGCCGCGTTCTCGGGGTCCAGATCTCCGGTCGCTCGTCCGCAAGGACGAGATCGGGGCGAATCATGAACGCCCGCCCGATCGCGACGCGCTGCTTCTGTCCGCCGGCGAGGACGTCAGCGAGAAGTTGCCTGCATCAGCGAGCGATCGCGACTCCGAACTGCTCGGAGGAGAGCTTCGCGTACAGGCCCTCCTGACGCAGGAGCTCGGGATGCGTGCCGCGCTCGACGATGCGGCCGCGAGACACCACCAGGATCAGATCGGCGCGCAGGATCGTCGAGAGCCGATGCGCGATGGCGATCGTGGTGCGACCCTCCATCAGCCGCTGGAGCGCGGCCTGGATCAGCCGCTCGCTGACCGTGTCGAGCGCGCTGGTCGCCTCGTCCAGGATGAGGATGCGCGGATCCTTGAGCAGGACGCGTGCGATCGCGACGCGCTGCTTCTCCCCACCCGACAGCTTGTACCCACGCTCCCCCACCACCGTGTCGTAGCCGTCCGGTAGCTCCATGATCCGATCGTGGATGGCCCCCGCGCGGGATGCCTCCTCGATCTCGTCCATGGTCGCATCGGGCTTGGCGTAGCGCAGGTTGGCCAGCACGGTATCGTGGAACAGGTAGGTCTCCTGAGTCACGAAGCCGATGACCCGGCCGAGGGAGGCGAGCTTGATGCCGCGCACATCGACCCCGTCGATGAGCACCGCACCCCGGTCCACGTCGTAGAGCCGCGGGATAAGGTAGGTGGAGGTCGTCTTGCCACCGCCCGACGGTCCCACCAGAGCCACCAGCTGTCCGGGCTGCGCGCTGAAGCTGATGTCGTTCAGCGAGAAGGGCTGGACGGCGGTCGGTACCGCGCGACCCTGCGCCTCGGCCTCGGCCGCCTCGTCCGCCACCGCAACCTGAGCCTCGGCCACCGGGTAGCTGAAGGAGACGTCGTCGAAGCGAACCTCGCCGCGCATCGTGGCCGGCCGGAGCTCCGTCGCCTCTGGCGCATCGGTGATCTCGTGGTCCATCTCGAGGTACTCGAAGATTCGATCGAACAGCGCCAACGCGCCCTGGATCTCGACCTGGACGTTGAGGAGCTGTCCGAGCGGGAAGAAGAGGCGCGACTGGAGTGTGGTGAAGGCCACGATCGTGCCGATGCTGACGTTCGTGTCGCCGTCGATGATCAGCGACCCCGCCAGCAGGTACACGAACGCCGGCATGATGCTGAAAAAGGTGCCGATCAACGCGAAGAACCAGCGACCGATCATCTGTCCTCGCACCTGGAGGTCGCCAAGTCGCTGCGACTCGGCACGGAAGCGCTCGATGCTTGCCTCCTGTTGGCCGAATGTCTTGGAGAGCAGGATGCCGGAGACGGAGAGGGACTCCTCGGTGATGGCGCTCATCTCGGCCATCGAGCGCTGGGTGAGCGTGCTGACCTCGCGCCGGACCCTGCCGACGCGGTAGGTGATATAGGCGAAGAACGGCAGGAGGCCGAGGCTGAGTAGCGTGAGACGCCAGTCCAAGATCCACATCGCCACGACCGTCGTCGCCACCGTGGCGAAGTTGGCGAGGAGCGAGGAGGCCGTATCGGTCACAACCGACTGGACCCCCCCGACGTCGTTGCTGATGCGGCTCTGAATCTCGCCGGTGCGCGTCTCGGTGAAGAAGCGGAGCGGCATCCATTGGAGATGCGTGTAGAGCGCCAATCGCAGGTCGTTCATGACGCGCTGGCCGACCACGTTCGACAGGTAGGCCTGCCAGACGCCGATTGCGCTGGTGACGATCGGCAGGACGATCATCAGGCCGGCCTGAACGTAGAGCAGGCTGAGGTCCTGGGCGCCGCCGGGCAGCAGGTTGTCGATGATCAGCTTGAGCAGGATCGGATTGACGACACCGACGCTGACGGTGACGAGGATGAGCAGCGCGATCACGCCCAGGCGGGCCCGATACGGACGGAAGAAGCCGGCGATCAGGCGGAGCGTCTTACCCCCGGTGCCCGGGCGCCGGGTCAGATCCGGTTCGGATCCTCCGAAGGCGCCACCCCAGCCACCACCACCGCCGCCGCCTCGCCGCCGTGTCATTCCAGGATGATGGAGGCGAACGCCTGTGCCAGCCCGATTCCCTGCGGCTCCCCCACCAGCCGCGCCCGCTCGCGCATCCGGTCACCGACCGTCTCGGGGTCGACCTGGCTCTCGTGAGCAAGGATCGCCCTGATCCCGATCTCGAAGGTGTCGGAGACGTCCAGCCACAGGTTCGGCTCCTCGACCCCGGTGAGCAGCACCTGGCGCACCTTCCAGGGCTCCAGCCCTTCGTCGCGCCACAGCTCCGGGAAGTTCAGGTGGTCGCGGGCCGCAGGGTAGACCGCCGCCAGGGTCGCCTCGCCGGTGGCAAGGTGATCGGGATGGCCGATGAAGGGATTGTGGTCGAGACGGCGCTGCGGGTTCTGCGTGATCACCAGGTCGGGCCGCGTGCGCCGAATCTGACGGACGATGTCGCGCCGCAGGTCGAGCGACGGGGTGAGATAGCCGTCCGGGTAGCCCAGGTGGACGATCTCGCCGACGCCGAGGATGTCGGCGGCGGCCCGTTGCTCGGCCAAGCGGACGGCCGACAGCTCTTCGGACGTCACCGCCGGATCCTCGGTGCCCTTGCCGCCGTCGGTGGTCACGACGTAGTCGACCCGCACGCCGCCGGCGATCAGCTGCGCGATCGTTGCCGCCGCGCCGAACTCGGCATCGTCGGGATGGCTCACGACGACGAGGGCGCGCTCCAGTGGCGCGATCAACTCATGGCGCTCGAGAGGGGTCATGCAGCCATGCTACCCCGATCCGCCCCGCGGCTTCGTTGACCGCACAGAGGCCGCCGCTTCATACTGCCCGGCAGTATGAAGACAGATGATGCGAGTGGCCATTTCCGCCACAGCTACACGAAGGACAAGGGACTGCTGGTCGCCCGGCTGCGCCGCATCGAGGGCCAGGCGCGCGGGATTCAGCGCCTGGTGGAGGAGGAGGCGTACTGTCTCGACATCCTCCAGCAGGTCGAGGCGCTCACGGCCGCGGCCGACCAGGTGGCGCTCCTGCTGCTCGAGGACCACATCGACGGGTGCCTCAGCCACGCCGTCTCGACCGGTGAGGGGCGGCCGTACGTCGACGAGGTGATGGCGGTGGTTCGACGCACGATGGGGCGTCGAGGACCGAGGAAGGCGGGGTCGGGCAGCGAAGCCTGATCCGTCATGGATGGGAGTACCGCAGGGGGGAACCACGGCACTCCCAGATTTCAGTCTACGTACCGCTCACCGACCGAACAAGCGCTTCCATCACTCCCCGAACATCGTCAGCTGCTCGCCCCCGCGCTCGATGAGCGGATCGAGGCCGAGGACCGGCTCCAGCCACTCGATCCGTGCGCCCTCGCGATCGAACAGGGTCTGAAGGTGCTGCCACTTGAGGATGTGCCAGTTCTGCCGATGGAGCTCCTCGCGGAGCCATGGGGAACGCTCGATCTTCAGGCGGAGTAGCTCCGCTCGTTCGGCCGGGATGACGAGGAAACGGGCCTGGCCCTCGCCCATCGGAATCGCGCGTCCTCGACGCAGGACCGCATCGCCGACCATCGCCGTCCAATCCACCTCGAACAAGAAACATAGTCGACCGCGCACGTACCAGAGCGCGTCGACCTGCCCGAGCGCCTCGGCGGGGGCGCGAAGCACCAGTGGCAGGTAGACGCGTCGTTCGTCATCGGCCAGGTGGTCACTGAGCGGTCGCCCATCCACGGTGCGGTCGTGCTCCCGCGCCGCGATCCAGGCGCGCAACCCGAGTCGGTGACCATAGTCGGCCAGCGTTGCCAGCACCCGGGCGTGGTCCTCCACGCGGCGCCCGAGGACGTCTTCGGTGCTCAGCGAGCCGCGCTCACCCGAGGAAACATACGCGGCAAGACAGGCGCGTACGAGCTCCTCGTCCGGTGCCCGCAGGCCGGAAAAGAGCCGAAAGACACGATCGAGGAAACCCGCCTCGTCGATCCTGCCGGCGGTCGAAAGGATCGACCAAGTCGCCCACTCGACGCGGTCGGCCAACGGGCTCTCGGCGAGCTCTGGATCTCGCAGCCACCACTGCGGGTCCCCCCGGTCGCCGATGCGCACGAGGGACGGATGATCGTCACGCCACAGCTCCTCGCGGATGAGGGTCGCCACCATCCGCGGCCCACCCGATTCGATGCGATCGGGTCCCTCGGAGGGGTTGTCGCCCCGTCCCGCAACGAGGCGCTGCATGATGCCCGAGGAGCCCAGCTCCCCCACCACGGCGGCGACGACCCGCGTGAGTCCCGCGGGCTCGCCGCGGTCCCGGAGCAGCGCCGTGACCGCCCGATCGATGGCGCCGGCCAGCTCGGGATATGTGAGGTGCCCGCCCTCGGCGCCGAGGCGCAGCGGGCCGGGGTTCACGGCGCGACGCAGGCGGTCCTCGCCCGAGCGACGCCGGAAGTGGACGGCGATCGCGTCCCCCGAGCGTAGCGACTCGCGGTGGATCACATCTCTCAGCTCGAGCCCGGCGGCGGCGCCCGCGAGGGCGACGGCCAGGAGCCGCTCGGGGTCGGCATCCTCGAGCAGCACGACGCACCAGCCACCCGGCTTGAGGGCTCCCACGGCGGACACCATCCCGTGGCGCAGGGCCGTGGCCTCGGCGCCCTCTGGATGCCCGCCCCCGCCGAAGATCGGCTCGAGACGCAGTGTCTCGGCCGCCTCTCGGCCGAGGATGACCGAGGTGGCGAGGTACTCGAAGGCGAGCTCATCGAGCGGCGGGCTGGCGGCCGGCGCCGACAGGACGAGATCCACGCCGTCGGCCGGCAGGTACTGGCCCACCACCGAGGCTCGAGCCCGCAGCCAGAGCACGTTGCTGGCTGCCATGCCGCCCAGCTCGCTGAAGTCGGCGGCGAAGCGAATCTGGTGGCGGTCGCCGAGCTGGACGATCACCGAGCGCACCTCTCGATAGGCGTCGGCAAAGACCTGCCAGACATTCACCTCGCGCTGATGTCGGCTTGCCGGCCGGCGCACGTGGCCGCCGCTGATGCGCAGGGAGGCGACACGGCCGGGATAGCCGTTCAGGCGGCTGGCCGGCATCAGGCAGGCGGCCATGGCCAGCTTCATGATTGCGGCGATGGCTGGATCGCGAAGCTCCGCGTCGATCTTCGTCAGGATGGCGTGCACGGCGTACAGGTTCCGCGGGGTGTAGAGGTCCAGCAGCTCCTCCACGAGATCGTCCCGGCCGTCGAGGACCGGGAACCGGGCGCGCAGCTCCTGATACGCGGGGCTCTGGCGCACTCCGTCGGCGGCGGCAACCGGACCCGGGTCCGGGTGCACGGTGGAGGAGAAGCGCGGACCGTCGGCGACGGATGTCGGCGGGTCCACCGTGTGTGGAGCGGGCGGCGGGCCGCCCGCCTCGCCAATCGTCAGGTCCCGCTCATCGGGCGGTTCATCGGCCTCCGAGCGCTCGGCCGATGGTGCCTCGCCGGGAGCGGCGGTCATCTCGACGGGGCGTTCCAGCCCCAGCTTGGCGAGGTCGCCGTCATCCACCGGCGCCACCCGCTCTTCGGGACCGCCGCTGCTCGCATCGCACGCGGTACAGCGGTAGATCTTGCGTCCCGGGAGATCGCCGTCACGGGGCCAGATGAACTGGTCGGCGACCACCGGGCGGCGGCAGGCGGAGCAGCGCGTGGCGTACAGCTCCTCGATGTGCTGGCGCAGTGGGACGCCGACACGCCGTGAACCGGCGAGCTGGCCGAAGGCGGCGTCGAGCACCGCCGGCCCCGGCGCAGTCAGCAGCGCGATCGCCGCGAGCTGAGCGAGCGGGGCCGGATCTGCCGCCACGGCGCGCATGCCGGCCGCCACCGCGCGCCGCGCGGTCCAGCCCGTGCCGGCCCACGGATCGAGCACCGTGTCGCCGGGACCAGCGAACGCCGCGAGCGCAGCGTCCAGCTGATTGTCGGCGGGGGCCGAATGGTATCGGCGGAGGAGGGTGAGCCCGGCGCGGCGTCGCGGAAGGATGACATGGTCGAGTCCGGTCCGCTCCGCCTCGGTCATCTATTGCTCTTCTACCAGCTCCTCTTCGAGCTCGGGCTCACTGGAGAACTCCGGAAGGGTGGTGTCGAGCTCCTCGACCTCGTCCGAGTCCTCATCGGCCTCCTCGACCTCGTCCTCGTCATCGTAGCGAACTGCGGTGCCCTTCATGTAGGGTCTGACGCCGGCCCCGCCCTGGCCCTGCGTCGGGAAGGAGACCTTGCCGAAGTTGTTCGGGTGCGTGAAGACCTCGCGGATCATGATGAGCACCTCGCCGCCGCCCTCGTGAACGGTCGTGATGGCGGCGTCGTAGCGGTTCCCCGCGGCGATCAGCTTCAGCAGCCGTGCGGCGATCCGGGGCTCCACGCTGCCGATGGCCGTCGTGCCGACACGGGCGACCAGCTCGTCGCCCCGCACCTCGAGGGTGATCGCGTCTCCCGGCGAGAGCGGCGCAAGCATGCGCGGTGCTGCCAGGTTGATGAGGCGTGCTCGACCGGTCTTGCCCATCTCCTCGATGAAGAGGGTGACCGGCGCCTTCTCGGGACGCCACTTGCCGTTCGTGGCGAGGCGGTTGGCGGCCATCAGCATGCGCAGCCGCTCGATGTTGCGCTGCGCTATGCGGTTGGTGGCGTCGCCCTCGAGGGCCTGCTCGTACGCCTCGAGCGCCTCTCCGTGGCGCCCCAGCTCGGCGAGGGCCTTGCCGAGGCGGTTGCAGGCATCGATGTCGGGCCCGAGCTCGAGAAGCTGGCGGTTCACGACGATCGCCTCCTCCCATTCGCCGCGTGTCGCATGCGCGATCGCAGCCTCGCCGAGCTGGCGTCGTTGTCGGGTTGTCGAGTCAGCTTCTCCAAGCGCCATGAGCGTTGCGAGCGTCTCCGAGTAGCGGGTGTCGACGGCCGATGCCGGCCGAAAGCGACCTCTTGTACCACCGGCCCCGTGGGGTGTCAACGCGGCCGGCGGAGCCGCCTGCTCATGGCCTGTGCATGATCAGGCCCACCACCAGTCCGAAGAGAAGCAATGCCCCGAACTCGATCGCAACGCTGCGGCCGGACGCGGTGCCGCGCAGCATCTCGACGGCGCCGCTCCACGCGTAGAAGGCGAGCGCCATGAGGGCCGCCATGATCCGAGACGGAACGTCGAGCAGCGCGACGCCGACGCCCACCTGCACCACCACCAGCAGATGCAGCAGGGCCTGTCCAACACCCTCGACGCCCATCGTCCCCCGCGCCTCCGATGCGCGCAGCGCCAGCGGCAGCGTCAACGCCGCCACCAGGACGAGGGGCGTCGGCCATGTGCGGGCGCCGAACAGGACGAGGATCCCGGCGGCCCCGCAGAACAGGATCCCGACGAGAAGGAGGTCGCCGATGGTGCGGCCGCCGGTCCCACGCTCCAGCCGGAGCTCAAGATACGTGACCGCCCAGAGCAGGACGGTGACGATCGGCACCAGGAGCAGGCTCAGCCCACCCGGGATCAGGCGGCCGAACAGGGTCGCCGCAATGCCCGCCGTGGCCGGGATGGCGTAGCGGGCCAGCCCGAGGCCCGAGCGCGCCGGTCCGATGACGCCGATGGCGACGACCCCGCCAAGGAGCAGCTGTCCGGCGACCGCCACGGCCAGCCACAGAGGCTCCGCGAACCAGCCCACCGCCGCGACGAGCGCCTGTGCCAATGCCAGCCCAATCGCCGCGGGCCGATCGACACGCTGGAGGAGCGCCAATCGCCGGCGATCACCGAAGAGCCGGCTGATCACTCCAGCATGGCGAGCAGGTCATCGGCGCTGCGGGTGGCGAGCACCTGCTCGGCGCCCAGCCACGCCCTGCGCGCGAGGTCGACCGCGTACCTCTGCTGGCCGAGCTCCTCGGTGCGATGCGCGTCCGACGCCACGGTCAACCGGGCACCCGCGGCACCCGCCGCGCGGGCGAGCGCATCGTCGAGGTCGAGCCGCGGGCTTCCGTTGATCTCGAGCGCGGTCCCGGTGCGGGCCGCGGCCTCGAAGACGCGCGGCCAGTCGAGGGGCAGCGGGTCGCGCCGATTCACGATGCGGCCCGATGGATGGGCCAGGATGTCCACGTCGGGATGCTCGATCGCCGCCAGCGCGCGGGCCGTCAACTGCTCGCTCGACTGGCCACGGCCTGTATGGATACTGGCGATGACAACGTCGAACCGAGCGAGCAGCTCGTCGGTGTAGTCGAGTGACGCGTCGGCCCGGATCTCGAGCTCCGTGCCGTGCAGGATCCGAAACGGGGCCAGCTCGGCGTTGAGCCTTCCGATCTCGACTCGCTGCTCCTCGACGCGATCGGGCGTCAGCCCGCGCGCCACGCCGAGCGAGGGTGAGTGATCGGTCAGCACCATGTACTCATGGCCCAGGTCACGGGCCGCGCGCGCCATGACCTCGATCGAGTCGACGCCATCGGTCCAATCGGAATGCGTGTGCGTGTCGCCACGGACCTGGTCATGGGTGATCAGGGCCGGCAGCTCACCGTTGCGAGCGGCCTCGATCTCGCCGTCGCCGCCCCGGATCTCGGGCGCGATCCAGGGCAGGCCCAGGCGCTGGTACACGTCGGCTTCCTCCGCGTCGAGGAGCAGCTCGCCGGTCTCGATCACCTTGAAGCCCTTCTCCGAGAGCGACCAGCCGCGATCGAGCGCCATGCCGCGCAGGGCGATGTTGTGGTCCTTGCTGCCCGTGAAGTGGACGAGGTGCGTCCCCCACGCCGCCGGCGGGCAGACCATGAGATCGACACGCGGGCCATCGCGCAGCACGATGCTCGACTTGTCGGTTCCCGCTGACAGCACCTTCTCGACCTCCGCGAGGGCGTCGAGCTTGCCGATCAGACCGGTCGCGTCATCGACGGCGGCGAGCAGATCGAGGTCGCCGACGGTCGGCCGCCGGCGACGCAGGGAGCCCGCGACCTCGATGCGATGAACGCCGCGAACGTCACGGAGGCGCGCCACCAGGTCGGCGATGAGCGCGTCCGCATCGTGGATCAGGAGGCGGTCGGTACGACGTTCAATACGAGCGATGCCCTCGAGGATGTTCTGTTCGGTGCGCGCGGAGAGCCCCTTCACATGGCGGAGGCCGCCCGCCTCGGCGGCCTTGCGCAGGCCATCGAGAGAGTCGATACCGATCGTCTCGTGGAGGAGGCGCACCGTGCGCGGGCCGACGCCGGGGACGCGCAGCATGTCGAGCAGGCCATCGGGCACCTGCGATCGAAGCTTCTCGTGGTATGCCAGCTGCCCGGTCTCGGCCAGTTCGGCGAGCTTCGC
>JBHENV010000307.1:0-3520 GCA_046261895.1 Candidatus Limnocylindria bacterium | reverse complement strand
TCGCGAAGTCCGCGACGGTACGGGCGGCACATTCGTGCTCGACCTCGAGGCCGGCCTTGGCTCGGTGCTGGTCCGCACCGCCCATACAGGAGAGTGACTCGCGTGAAGCCGCATCCGTTCGATCCGATCTCGTTCATCTTCGGCGCTCTGTGGCTCGCCCTCGGCCTGCTCATCGTCGCCGGTGAGGCCTCGCGGTTGGTCAGCGCGTGGCTGGCGCCGACGCTCATCATCGGGTTGGGCGTGCTCCTGCTCATCGCCGCCTGGCATTCGTCGCGAACGAGCGACGGGGGCGCAGCGGACGAGGAGGCCTGAACGTGTCCGTAGAGCCGAGCAACGGAGCGCCTCCCACCCCGCTCCCGAGAGACCGCCATCGTCATCCAGGAGCCACGGCCAGCGTCGCGGTCAGCCTGACTCGCGGTCCCCGAGCTCGCCCGTCATCGCCTCGGAGTGGATCCTCAGCGCAGTCGCGACGGCACGGTGACGCGCTCGAGGGCACGACGCGCCTCCGCCGCAATCTGGCGGACGATGTCGCCCGCAGGCGTCACCGAGGATCCGCTCATGACTCCGGCCCGGACTCGAGAAGGCGCTTCAGGTCCCTGACGTCCTTCGCAATCGAGCGGCCAACCTGGGCAGAGACGAGCGGACCGCCGATTCGATACAGGCCGCCGGCATCCCCCTGGACGCGGACGCGCGCCAAGCTACCTCCGGGACGCGGCTCCACTTCGTAGGTGACGTCCATCGGCATCGGCGCCTCGACGGCGTGCATGGCGAGACGCCGATTCGGATCGAGGTGGACGATCTCCATCACGTAGTCGATCCGGCGTCCCATGAATCTCGCCCGGCGTCGCACTCGCGAGCCCTGGCGAAGCATGCCCACCTCGAGCGATTCAGACTCGCTGATACCGCCGATCCACGCCGGGTCGTTGGTCGGCTCGAACATGTACGCCGCGACCTCGTCCGCGGGGCGACGAATCTCGATCTCCGCAATCTCGTCAAGCGCCATCTCATTCCTCCTCCAGAATCTGGACCGACTCCGGCACCGGCTCAGCGGCCGCCAGGGCATCCTCCCACCCGGCCGTGGACCCACCGACCATGATGGCCAACAGACCATCGGACGTGTCGAAGAAGGCGATCCAGAGCCGCCGACCAGGGTCGATTCCGAGCGCGCCGGGCGCAACAAGCATGACCGTGGCGCGTCCCTGGGCGCTGTTCCCGACGGTCACCTGCGATCCCTCCAAACCGCCCATGCTCGAGCTGCTGCTCTCGACCACCTCAAGGTCAGGGTTCTGTCGCAGGAGCTCCACCGCGTCGGCGGCGGAGGGAGGCTCGACCACCTCGTCGGCGCCGAAGACCCCGCTCGGCGCGCGAACTGGACGGCAATGACGTCCGGGCTGCCCGGGTTCTGCTGCACGTCGAAGAACCCATCGGCCAGTTGGACCGCGTGCCATGAGTCGTCCAGCTCGATCGTTATGGGCGGCGTGAAGCCGGTCCGCGTGTAGCGTCCAGCCTCGAGCGGCGCCCCCGTGGCCTCGATCTCCATCACCGATCCCTCGCTCGGCCCAGCCGATCCTTCGGGATGGGTCAGCGTGGCTGTCGGCTCCGCTGCGCCGCAGCCGGAGATGACCAGCATGGCCAGCAGCCCATGGATTGCAGGCCGCTTCCTTCGGAGGAGCATTCGCCTGTGATACTGCCGCCGATCGTCCATGGTTCACATCGATCGGCCTAAGGGTCAGGGAACGGACGGCCGCCTGTCGGCTCAACGTGCCAAGCCTGAAAGACGAATCGTACGATGAAGCTCATGACGATCATCTCACCGGCCTCTTCCGTGGTCTGGAGGACGTTCTCCCACACTGGGTGCGACAGCAAGGTGATGTGGATCATGTCGAAGAGCACGCCGAAGGCCGCCAGCGCCACGAGCATCCAGAGCATCGACCTCCAGAACGATCGCGCCTCTTCGCGGCTGAGGACGTACTCCACGACGATCGGGACGATGAAAGAGGCCGCGAAGAGACCGATCACGATCAGCTCGCCCAGATCCTGCGGTCGCAGTCCGAAGGTCGACGCGAAGTCAAGCTCCAGCCCGATGATCTTCCCGATCCGCTCGCGCGCCGCGAAGGCGTCGTCGACCAGCAGGACGCCGAACAGGAACGTCCAGGACGCGTACATGCCGTTGGCTGACCTGATCCCCAGCACGGCGAACATGAGGACGATCCAGCCCTCCTTGAGGTACTGGAAGGTTTCGCCGAACCCGCGCTCGGCCGCGATCGAGTAGTTCAGGTCGGCGAAGAAGCCGGAGGACAGGTGGGCAACGTGCAGGAGAATCAGGACAACATCGGCTGCGAGGAGCAGGAGGAGCATCTTGTCTGACGCTTTGCCGGGATCGATCCGCATGAGCCGGTCGACCGTTGTATCACTCCGATGCGATGGCGAGGGGCTCACTGGCTCACCATATCCGACCCCACGTCGAGCGTCGCCGCGTTCCAACCGGGCGGAGTCTCGGCCTGGCGCACACCGGTCGCGGTTAGGCTGACATCCCATGGCGGCCCCGACGGCTCCCGGCACCGCGATCGAACGGCTGGCGCATGACCTCACCGATAGAGACGCGTCCGACGGCTTGACGCGCGAGCTCGTCGAATGGCTGGCTGGCTCGGCGCGGTTCCGGGCCTTCGCGGTGACGTATCGGGACAAGATCCGCAAGAAGCTGCGCGGCGCCACGCACGACGAGGCGCGACGCGACGTGCGGGCGGAGCTTCGGGTGGCGCAGCTGCTGTTGGCCGATCGGCGGATCGAGCTGGCATTCGAACCATATGGTTCCGGCAAGGCAGGCCCGGACTTCACCGTCGCGTTCCGCGGTGAGCGGCCCTTCAACCTGGAGGTGACCAGGCTCCAGCGGCTGCCCACCTCCGAGCACTTCACCAGGGCGCTGCTCGCGAAGCTCCGCCAGCTGCCACCGAGCACCTCGAACGCCGTGCTCGTGGCAATCGAGGGTGACGGGGCCGCCGCGCTCGACGTCGCGGCGGCGACCCGTGCGTTGCGCGCACGAGCCGACGCCAAGGAAGAGGAGGGATTTGCCCTTGCCGGATTGAAAGGGACGCGCGGCTTCTACCAGCGATACCTGCGCCTCGGTGCCGTTTTGCTGTGGTGCGAGGGCGGGGTGGGTGACGCCGGCGCGGCCCTGTGGAGCAACCGGTCCGCCAACATCGCGTTGTCGGAGCGGGCGGTGCGGGCGTGCGTCGCGTGCCTGCGAGCCAGCGATGACTCAGTTGCTATGGTGCGCCGATGACCGGCAAATCTGCGCCTGAGATCGTCCCCGCGACGCCGGACCGCTGGTCGGATGTGAGCGAGCTGCTCGACGCCAGCGCCGAGCAGGGATGCTGGTGCCAGGCATGGCGCGGGACCGGGGCAAAGGCCCACGCGCGCGGCAGATCCCGGCCGGAGATTCTGCGTGACCAGATGGCGGACACTCCCCCACCCGGCTACGTGGCTTACCTCGACGGCATGTCCGTCGGCTGGGTCGGTA
>JBHENV010000306.1:0-7896 GCA_046261895.1 Candidatus Limnocylindria bacterium | reverse complement strand
GAGCGGTCAGCTCCACGCCCGACGACTCCGCGGTCGCCACCAGGCGTCCGAGGCGACCGTGGGCGTCGCGGAACGGAACGCCCTTCGCGACCAGGCGGTCCGCCAGCATCACAGCCACCGAGTGGCCGCTCGCCGCGGCCGCACGCATGCGCTGCGTGTCGAACTCGACCCCGGCCACCACGCCGGTCATCACCTCCAGGCAGAGCTTCGCGGAGGCGACTGCGTCGAACATCGCGCGCCGCGTTTCCTGCATGTCGCGGTGATACGCCAGCGGGAGCCCGTGCATCACCGAGACGAGGACCGCGACGTCGCCGCCGACGCGGGCGGACCTGGCTCGGACCAGCTCCGCGCTGTCGGGGTTGCGCTTGTTCGGCAGCATCGAGCTGCCGCTCGAGAATGCGTCGTCGAGGCGCGCGAACCCCACGTACGGAGTCGACCAGAGCACCAGCTCGCCGGCGAGGCGGGAGAGATGCCCGAGCAGGATCGCCAGAACCGAGACGGTCTCGAGCGCGTAGTCACGATCCGAGACGGCGTCGATCGAGTTGTCGGTCACGCCCCCGAAGCCGAGCTCGGCGGCGACGCGGTGCCGGTCGAGCGGCAGCCCCGAACCCGCCACGGCGCCCGATCCGGCCGGTGAGCGGTCGGTCCGCTCGGCGGCAGCGACCAGGCGCCCCACGTCGCGGTCGAGCATCTCGACGTGGGCCAGCAGGTGATGCGCGAGCAGGACCGGTTGGGCGGGTTGGGTGTGCGTGTGCGCCGGCAGGACCGTGTCGACGGCGTCCTCGGCCCGCGACACGAGGACGGCCTGGAGGTGCCGTACCGCCCGGATGAGCTCCCCCGTGTTCGCCGCCAGCCAGCGACGCTCGTCGGTCACCACCTCCTCGTTCCGGCTGCGGCCAGCCTGCAGCATCCCGCCGAGCTCCGGACCGACCGCGGCGATGACGGCCGCCTCGACGTTCATGTGGATGTCCTCATGCTCGGCGCGCCACGCGAATGAGCCGTCCGCAATCTCGGCTGCGACCCCGACCAGGGCTGCGTCCAGCCGGTCCGCGTCTCCCAGGGTGAGGAGGCCGAGCCGCCGCAGCTCCGTCACGTGGACGCGGCTCGCGATCAGGTCGTGCTCTGCCAGCGGCAGGTCGATCTCCAACGACCCGGACAGCTCGAGCAGGGCGTCTGCGGCGGGGGATCCGAAGCGGCCGTCCCAGAGGGCGGCCTGTCGCTCAGCGGTCACTTGAGAATATATACACCGTGATGCATCATCATGCAACTGAGCGGGCAACGAGACCCGGTCGCCCGGCGCCGAATCGACTAGACTCCACGGTGGTCCTTTAAGACCGGCACCGTGATGCCGGGAAGGAGCGAAGGTGCAGACCATCCCGAACCGTGAGCAGCCATCCGAGGCGCCAGCCGCAGGTACGCGGCCGGTGCCTCGTTCCGTGCCCGGCCTCGTCGCCATGGAGGGTAGCCGCGTGCAGCGCGGCGCGGTGCGCGGTCATCTCGGTCCCGCCGAAGGAGACCTGATCTTCACCACCGCCGCCACGGGCTGGGGCGAGATCCTGACGGATCCTTCGTATGCCGGCCAGATCGTGGTGCTGACCCATCCGATGGCCGGCAACTACCGGATAGGCCGCGCCGAGCTCGAGTCGAGCCGCGTCCATGCGCGGGCCCTGGTCTGCTCGCGGCTGGTGACGCCGCCCGACGGCCCGGGGATGTCCCTCGAGGAGCTGCTCGTCGAAGCGCGCATTCCGGCGCTGACCGGCATCGACACCCGTGCGCTGACCCTCGAGCTGCGCCGCGGAGCCCTGCGGCGGGCCGTCATCCGGTCCGCGGTCACGACCGATGAGGAAGCGGTCGAGGCGGCTGCGGCCGTCGCACCCTGGGCCTCGATCGACCACGTGACGAGCGTGGCGACCCGCGAGCGCTTCACGGTTGCCCCCGATGGGCCGCGCGCCGCTCGCACGACGCTCATCGACTACGGCGTGAAACGGTCACTCCTTGCGGCGCTCAGCGCTCGCGGGATGGAGATCACGGTCTTGCCGCCCGACGCGACCGCCGCCGGCGTGCGTGCCACCGCTCCCGACCTCGTGGTGCTCTCGCCGGGCCCTGGTGACCCGTCGCGGATGGCGATGCAGATCGCCGTCACGCGCGACTTGGCGCGTGACGCCACCGAGGGCGGGACGCCCATCCTGGGGGTCTGCCTGGGACACCAGCTGCTGGCGCTCGCCGCCGGAGCCGAGACGCGCCGCCTGGCGGTCGGCCACCACGGTGGCAACCATGCCGTGCTGGAAGCATCGACCGGGCGGGTCGACATCGGCGCCCACAACCACGAGGTGGCCGTGGTCGATGGCCCGGCGCTGGCGGCCGCAGGGTACGCGGTCAGCCACCGCGACCTGAACGACGGGACCATCGAGGGGCTGCAGCACGCGGGGGGCGGGGTGGCATCGGTCCAGTTCCATCCGGAGGGCGCTCCGGGACCGATCGACGCAACGCGCGTCTTCGATGTCGCGATGGGCCGCGCGCTGGGATGACCATGCCGGGCCGCGTCCTCGTCATCGGCTCTGGACCGATCCTGATCGGGCAGGCGGCAGAGTTCGACTATGCCGGCGTGCAGGCCTGCCTGGCGCTGCGCGGCGAGGGCGTCGAGACGGTCCTCGTGAACTCCAATCCGGCGACGGTGATGACCGACCCGGACGTCGGCGGGACCGTTCAGATCGGCCCGTTGACGCTGTCCTACCTGACCCGGGTGATCGAGGAGCACCGGCCCGATGCGCTGCTCCCGACGCTCGGCGGCCAGACGGGGCTGAACCTTGCAGTCGCGCTCGACGACGCCGGCGTCCTCGAGCGGTACGGCGTGCGCGTGCTCGGCACGCCACTGGCGGCCGTCCGGGCAGCCGAGGATCGGGGTGGATTCCGCGATCTCGTCACCCGGATCGGTGAGCCGGTACCGGAGAGCGCGGTGGTGGAGAGCGTAGATGACGGGATCCGCTTCTTCGAGCAGCTGGCCGCATCGATCGTCATCCGTCCGGCGTTCACCCTGGGTGGCGGCGGGGGAGGGTTCGCTCATACGACGGCGGAGGCGCGCGATCGGATCGCCGCGGGCCTGCGGATGAGCCCGATCGGTCAGGTGCTCGTCGAGCGGAGCCTGCTCGGCTGGTACGAGATCGAGTTCGAGGTGCTTCGCGATGCCTCGGACACCACGATTGCGATCTGCGGGATGGAGAACCTCGACCCGATGGGCGTCCACACCGGCGACAGCATCGTCGTGGCGCCGATCCAGACCCTGCCCGACCCGCTCGTCCAGCGCCTGCGCCGATGCGCCCTCAAGATCGTCCGCGCCCTGCGGCTGGAAGGCGGTTGCAACGTGCAGCTCGCCGTCGCGCGGGACGGGTCGGACTACCGGGTCATCGAGGTCAATCCGCGCGTCTCGCGGTCGTCCGCGCTGGCGTCCAAGGCGACGGGCTATCCGATTGCGCGGATCGCCGCGCTCATCGCGCTCGGCAGGCGGCTGCACCAGATGCCGAACCCGGCGACCGGCGGCAACAGCGCCGCATTCGAGCCCGCGGTCGACTACGTGGTGGTGAAGCTTCCACGCTGGCCGTTCGACAAGTTCCCCACCGCCGATCGTTCGCTCGGCGTGCAGATGAAGGCGACCGGCGAGGCGATGGCGATCGACCGCGAATTCGGTCCGGCGCTCCTCAAGGCGATCCGCTCGCTCGAGCCACGCGGTGGCGGTTGGCGCTGGGAGGACCCGGCCTGGGAGCTCGACCATCGCCGGCCGCTGGACCTGGACGCCTTTCTGTCGCCGACCGACACCCGACTCTGGCGGATGATCGGGCTGCTCCGCCACGGATGGGTGGATGCGACGGCGCTGGCGACGGCGACCGGCATCGCGCCGTGGTTCACCGAGCGGCTCGCGGAGCTCGTGGAGGCTGAAGGTCGGCTGATCGGAACGCCGCTCATCGACGCGAAGCGCGACGGCTTCGGGGACGCCGACATCGCCGCCATCTCCGGCGTGCCATGGGCAGCCGTCCGGCGCGCGCGGGTCCGGGCCGGGATCCACCCAGCGTATCGGCGCGTCGACACCTGCGCCGGCGAGTTCCCGGCCGAGACGCCGTACTTCTACTCCAGCTACGCCGATACCGAGGTCGCTCCGCCGGCCCAGCGGCAGAGCGTGATCGTGGTCGGCTCAGGACCGATCCGGATCGGGCAGGGGATCGAGTTCGACTACTGCAGCGTGCGCGCGGCCTGGGCGGTGCGCGAGATGGGCCTCGACGCGGTGGTCATCAACAACAATCCCGAGACCGTCTCCACCGACTACGACGCCTGCACGCGCCTCTACTTCGAGCCGCTCGACACGGAGTCGGTCCTTGACGTCATCGACCATGAGCGCGCCCTGACCGGCACGCCACCGATGGTCGTGCTGACGTTCGGCGGGCAGACCGCCATCGACCTGGCGAAGGATCTCGCGTATGCCGATGTCCCGATCGCCGGGCTGACCGCTGAGGCGATCGAGATCACGGAGGATCGCGAGCGATTCGCGCAGCTGCTCGACGAGCTCGGCATCGATGGGCCGCGTGGCTCGCTGGCCTCCGATCCCGACGGCCTGCACGGCGCCATCGCGACGCTCGGCGGGCTGCCCGTCATCGTCCGACCCTCGTGGGTGATCGGCGGGCGGGGAATCGCCGTGCTGCGCGATGCGGCGGACGTGCGCGACTACCTGACGACCGACGTCGGGTGGCCGCTGCGGGTGGACGAGATGATCGAGGGCATCGAGCTCGACGTCGACGCCATCAGCGACGGGGAAGCGTGGGCGGTCCCCGGGATCCTCGAGCAAATCGATCCGCCCGGGGTGCATTCGGGCGACAGCGTCGCCGTGCTCCCGCCACAGCACGTGAGTCGGGCCGTCCAAGAGGTCGCCGCCGAGGTTGCCGGACGAATCGCCGCTGCGCTCGCGGTTCGCGGTGTGCTGAACGTGCAGATGATCGCGGCCGGCGACCGGGTCGTCGTCATCGAGGCGAACCCGCGCGCCAGCCGCACCGTGCCGATCGTTGCCAAGGCGACCGGCATCGACGTCGTGGCGGCTGCGGTGCGCTGTGCCCTCGGCTCGTCGCTGGCGGACGCGGGGTTGATGGCGGGGCTGGCCCACGACGGTCAGCGGGTGGCTGTCAAGGTGCCCGTGGGATCGCTGTGGCGCCTCCCGGGCGTCAGCGTCGACTTCGGTCCCGAGATGCGCTCGACGGGGGAGGTCCTCGGGCTGGGGCTCACCGCGGACGAGGCGAGTGAGCTGGCACACGCGGCGGCGGGGGCGCACCTGACCTGAGCCGACCGGACATGGAAGAGGGGGCCGTCACGGCTCCAGTACGGAGGGTCCTGGAACCCGACGGCCCCCGAAAGACTCCGGGAGCGAGATCGACGCGAACGAGTGAGGCCGCAAAGAGTCGCGTCTGGCCCGAGCTTCCGTCAGCGACGGGCCTCAGTGTTCGGTTGATCCCGATGCTCTCGGTGTCTACGCCGGACAGTGTAGCAAGAGATGTGCCGTCTTTGGAAGAGGGCAACTACCGACGTCGGTTCCGGGGTGCCTGCGAGGCGCTGAGCTGCGTCTGGCGACGGCGCAGGTAGCCGCCGTACCAGCCACCGAGGAACCCGAGGGCCCCCATGTACAGGAGCTGGACCACCTGGCCGATGACCTGCTCGGTGCCGAAGGTGTCGAGACCCGCCCCCCGCTGGGCGAAGGCGACGAGCACGAAGGCCACCGCGATGACGAACCCGAGCAGCGCAGCGGTGACGCCGAACAACGCCGGCCGCTGCCAGCCGAACCAGCCGGCGGCGATGAGGGAGCCGAACAGGACGAACGTGCCGACCAGCCCGATGACGCTGTCCCCGCCAAATGAGGTCAGGTAGCCGACGGACGAGATGATGCCGGGCACGATCCAGGCGAGCGGGTTGCGCCGCAGCAGGAAGAGGCGTTCGGTGACGATGCGCCCCGGTCCGCCGCCGCTGTATCCGGCCAACGGGTCCGGACGGCCGGGTAGGGCGGGAGCGGGTGGGAAGAGGCGAGACAAGAATCGGCCACGCTCGGTCGTGGGCTCGGGCTCGGGCTCGGTGGTCTCGGCCTCCGAGATGCCGCCGCGGGCGGCGAGACGGGCGCGTCGACGCGCCTCGGCACGCGAGGCGGACCGGTGATCAATGGACATGGCCGCCGATTGTACCGTGAGGCTCCGGTGCACGGTAAGCGGGCGCTAAGCGGGCGATAACCGTGCACGGCGCATGATCCGGGCAGCGTTCGCCTCCGCCGCGAGGTGTGCCGTGTCCGTGTCCCGTTCCATCGCCTACCCGCCCGGCGCGGGGGCGGCCCTTGGCCGCCTGCTGGTCGTCTGCCTTCTCTCCGTCGCATTGCTCCCGCTCGGTGCCGTGGACCGAACGACCGCGGCCGCGGTCGGCCATCTCGTCGTGAGCGAGGTGATGACGGGCGGGACGAGCGCGAACGATGAGCTCGTGGAGCTCTACAACCCGACGACGGCCCGCCTTCCGCTCGAGGGGCTCGAGCTCGTGTACGTCAGCGCCAGCGGCGCAACGGTCAGCCGCCGGGCGGCGTGGGGGCTCGGGGCGCCCGAGATGGGTCCCGGGTCACACCTGCTGATCGCCAATGAGCTCGGCATCTATGCCGGCATCGCCGACGCCACCTACGCCGGTGGCATGGCCTCGACCGGCGGCAGTGTCGCCCTGCGCATCCAGGGGGCAGCCGGCGCCATCGACGCGCTGGGCTGGGGGACGGCCGTCGGTACGTGGCTGGAGGGAACGGCCGCGTCGCCTCCGCCTGCGGGCGCCAGCCTCGAACGGCTGCCGGGTGGCGCCGCTGGCTCCACCGTCGACACCGACGACAATGCCGCCGACTTCGCCATGCGAATGGTCCCCGACCCCCAGAACAGCGGCTCTTCGCCGGTGCCGGACCGCACCGAGCCGAGCCCAACGCCGAGCGCGGTTCCGACGCCAACGCCGACGTCGACGCTCAGCCCGAGCCCGAGCCCGACTGCCTCGCCCTCGGTCCCTCCCACGCCGACGCCGCTACCCTCCGGGACGCCGACGCCGACTTCGATCGCGGATGCGCGCACACTCCCCGATGGCAGCTCGGTGCTGGTCGAGGGTGATGCGCTGACCGGATCCGACTTCTCGGAGGGCGGAGGGTACGTGGCAGATGGCAGCGGCGGGATCGCGGTGCTCCTCGCCGGCGGTTCGTTCGCGCGCGGAGATCACCTCCTCGTGCGCGGAACGGTGGACGATCGCTTCGCGCAACGCACGCTTCGCGCGGACGGCGACGACCTCACCGTGGTCGCCACCGATCGCGGGGATCCGACCCCGCTCAACGCTCCGACCGGATCGGTCAACGAGTCAGTCGAGGCCCGCCTGGTGCGGATCGACGGAACGATCAGCGGGAGCCCGACCACCTTGAGCGGCGGCCTCGCGTTCGAGGTCGACGACGGGAGCGGCGCCACCCGCGTGATCGTCGGCACCTCCACCGGTATCGAGACGGCGGCCTGGACCAACGGGGCGCAGGTCCAGGTGGTCGGGGTCGTCGGCCAGCGCGACTCCTCGGGCACCGACGTTTCCGGCTACCGGGTGCAGCCACGGGATGGATCGGACGTCGCCGTCGCCGCGCCTCCAAGCCCGATTCCGTCGCCAGGCGCGTCGTCCAGCCCCGATCCAGGCCAGAGCCCGCCACCATCGGGCAGCGTCGTCAGCATCGCCGATGCCCGGGCAGCCGCGAAGAACGCGAGGATCACCGTCCGCGGGGTGGTGACCCTTCCGTCGGGCATCATCGATCCCGGCTCGGCGGTCATCCAGGACGCGAGCGGAGCCATCCTGCTGCGGCTCGGTGACGAAGCTGGATCAGTGGCG
>JBHENV010000305.1:0-4474 GCA_046261895.1 Candidatus Limnocylindria bacterium | reverse complement strand
CATGGCCGAGCTCAGCGGGGTCGCCCTCAGCACCGCCCAGGGCTGGGTCGCGAAGGCCCGCGCCCGCGGCCTCCTCCCGCCAGGACGCCGAGGACGCGCCGGATAGCGACCGGGCGTGGCGCCCGGGCGGGCGTCGCCGCCCTTCGTGCGGCTGACCGCACACCGGGGGCGGCCGAGGCGGCTCGCGCGGACGGCGGCTAGATCCGGGCGAGCGTAGCCGCCCTCAACGCGGCTATGAGCGGAACGCCATGCCGCCCGTGCTGCTCAGCGGCGGATCCGGACGTCGGGACGCTCGCGGCGCGGCATGAGCGTGCGCCATACCGGTCAGAGCTCCCGGCCGGCTTGCGGTCCGATCGACCCTCGGCGCCAGCCCGCTACGACGGCTCAGATGGAGCCTCTCCTGTGGACTCCGGCGGCCGCGTGGATGGCTGACGGGGCGATGTCCGCGGTGTCCCAAGCGGTGAAGTCGCTGAGGGGGTGGCCAGCCTGACACCAGCTGACAGCGATGTGCATGCGAGCTACTTCACCGGCGACCATCGGCGGAAGCGACCAGGCGACCCCTCGGCCTCTCGTCACGTCCTCGGGCGGAAACGACAGGTCCCGCCACGACGCTGGTTGGAGACCAGCCTCGGCTTGTTCGGCCAGGGCGACCTCGTCGGGTCCGCCCACGGCCAGCTCCCACTGGTGCGTGGAGAACTGCATGGCAGTGAACTTTTCACCGTTCTCCATGTCGCCGCGCAGGCCACCGTCGGGCATGACCGCCGCGAGGAGGATCGGCCTCGTGGTGACCGGTGCGAAGAATCGCCACTCGACACCCCAACGGCTTACCTCCGGGCGCCCTTCGGTGCGTAGATCCATCCGGGCGACCAGGGCGTCGATGACCAAGTCGGCGTCCTCCTGCCAGACATGGACGGTGGCTCCCGACGCTAGTACGGACGTCCGAGGACCGGGCTGGCAGGACGACGAGCCACACCTGACGCTGACGGACAAAGCCCCCAGCGGCGTCGGCACCTCAACGGTCGCAAGCACGCCAGCATCCTCCCAGCAGCGCAGCCCGTAACTCTCTCGATCGGTGTGCGCGCCAACTCCAACGTGCGCGCTGACTGCGGCATGTCCGTGTACTCGCTGGGCCGTCGTGTCAGTGGTCGGTGGGAGCCTTCCGCTCATGCGCGGATCCGAAGCCATCGAGTTCGTAGTCGACGTTCTTCCTCGGCGTTGGCTCAGGAGCGTGGGGCCTGTGGTGCTTGTCGCGCTGCTGCTCGCCGGAGTGTTCGACGACGTCGCGAGGTGGTTTGTGCAGGACTACGCGGCGGGCCTGACAGAGACGCTCTTACCTCTGCTCGAGCATTCCATCGAGGAAGCAGCGCAGCCGCTCACCAAGTAGGCGCGACCGGCTCTCGGCCCCTCGAACCCACCCGAGGCTGGCGCGCAGATGGCCCGTCCGCTCGTCGGGAGAGCACGGGCAGCGGCATGAGCGTGCGGCGGGATCGAGACACGCCGGAGCACCAGTTCGGCCCAGACCTCCGTCCCGCTCACACCTGTTCGACGCGGTCGGCCTGTGGTCCTCGATCGCTCTGTCGCACCTGGTTCCGGACCCGATCAACCTGGTGCAGCGCCTCGGCGCCTCGGAGGAACGACACGTGCACGAACAGGTCCGCGCCCCCCGCGTCCGGGGCGATGAAGCCGAAACCCCGCTCCGCGTCGTAGCGCGCGACCACGCCCTCGCCGCCGCGCGTCGGGATGCCGGATGCCTCCTGGTGCCCCGACCGACCGCGGGTCGTCGACGCCGCAGGTGCGCCCCGAGGTGTCGAGCTGCGCGCGAGGCGCACGTCGCGAGCCTGCGGGCCCTTCTCGCTCACGGCGACGTCGTACGTCACCCGTCCCCCTCGTGCAGCACGGTGAGCATCCATCACGAAGACCGCGGATAAGGAGTTCGAAAAGGACACTGAAGACAAGCGATCCCTCGAAGGCCTGTTCAACAAGGGTGCAACTGCAACGGGTGTCGCGATCGCTGCAGGCATGGTGTTCGTTGGCGGCAAGTTCATAATGGAACGCGCAGACAGCGAGAAGTCGATAGAGTCGTGACTCTTGATTGCAAAGCTGGAAGTGTCGCGACCGCTTGACCCGCTCTCGCGGATCGGTCGGCCTAAGCGCTGATTCGCCCGCCCCGTGCTCTTGTCGACAACGGGTACCTCATCAAGCCTAAGCTGCTCTACGGGACGAATGGGCGACGGTGACGGTCGACGTCGCGCGCCCCGCTGGCAGCCGACGCCCCGCTGCAGATGGGACGCAGGAAGGCGTCACTGCTTGCCTCCGGCGCGGCGGCACAAGTGCGAACGCTATGCCGCCGGTGCCGCTTAGCGGCACAAGCGCGAACGCCATGCCAGCTGTGCCGCTCGCGAAACCACCCTTTCCACGAGTGGTCGGCCGGACGGCAGCGCATCAGGAGCCCTCTGGGACGAAGATGGATTCCGCCCAACTATGCGGTCCCAGCGCGGCCGGCTCATACCCCGATGCCGGCACTTCGGATCAGTCACTTCCCGGACCCGCCACCACCATCGTCACCACCCCGACCACGAGCCGCAAGACCCCCTCCTTGACATAGAAGGGAGCCATGACCGTGCGGCGCCTCAGTGGCGCCACTGAACTGACGGTGAGGAGCCCCCGTGTGCCCCGCGTGTGCCCCCGGGGCGTGAGACACAGAAGGCGGAGGCGGTGCAAGCGCACGCGCTCCACGCCATGACGCGTCAGGGCCGTGCGCTCCGCCAGTTGGCGCGAGTGGCGGGACCTGTACTCCTGGCCGCGGCGAGAGGAGCATCGGCCTTGAGGCTGCGAACGGCACGGTCACACCCGTTCGGGTTGGGAACTGCAATGGACGGGGGTATGAACGTGAACACAGAAACCTCTAGGGAGATGATGGCGCGGTACTTCGCGGACCTTGACGACGGTGACGCCGCTCGTCACCTGACCGAAGACGTCGTCTGGATCAACGAAGAGACGGGCGAGCGAATTACCGGCCGGGCCGCCGTCATCGGTTTCGTGCGGGCGTTGCACGAGAGGATGGGCGACCTCCGAACTCGCACGTACATCGTCGGCGAAGACGCCGCGATTATTGAAGGTGACTGCATCCCGTTTGCCGCTGCGGACACCCACACCGGTGACGAGCCGGAGGAGCGCCTTCCTTATGTCGTGGTCTACGACCTTACCCCCAGCGGGATCGCCGCTATGAGGCTGTACATGTCGATCACGCGCTTGCCTGTGACTGTTTAGCCGCACGCCGCCGCCGCCGCACGCCGCGCGCCGCGCGCCGCACGCCGCACGCCGTGAGTCGTGAGTCGCGAGTCGCGAGTCGTGTGGTGAGTGACGCCCCGCCTATCGCTGACCGTCGGCTCCGCTCACCGTCCGGATTCTCGGCGCTGAACGTCGCACTCCAGAACTGGTGAAACGTGCACCGCTGCCGTCACCGTCGTGACCGGTACGTGGTGCCTGCGCTCCAGGCGCTTGGGCAGGTCAAGGCGTAGCCAGTGGGACGCACCCGTGGGCAACGTCGAGACAATGATCTCGTCGGCTTCGTGGTGCCAGCGCGTCTTTGACCGCCCGCTGCGGGTCAGGGTTCCCGACCTCACCGTCCACTGTTGCACCTGCCCTGCTCAGCCTCTCGATCCCGAGACGAAGTCGGTCTCGCGCCGCGTCGTACGCGGCCTGGTCGCTATCGGCGACACGAGTGCCCCCGGCTCCAGCGGCATCCCCTTCGCCCAATCCATCATCGAGTCCGGCCGACCTGACGGCAGGTGCGTCGCCGGCACCACGAGCCAGAAGTCCGTGGGCTCGGCCGAGGCCTTCTCCAGGACGACCCGCAGTAGCTCCTCACCACCCAAGGTCTTGTTAGCGACAACGAGCACGTGGCGCATCCCGACCACCTCCGAGGCAAGTTCCGCGCCGAGCGCGCCTCCTAGGCTCCTCGTCAGGAGAGCCGCGCACAAGAGCCCCCGGCCACGTGCTCATCAAGCGCGAGCGGGCACCGGCGGCCAGCCGAGGCGGCGTACCGGACCGCGGATATGAGCGGAACGCTATGCCCCCCGTGCTGCGCAGCGGCTGTTTGAGCGAAACACCATGCCGCCATGCCGCCCGTGCTGCTCAGCGCGGCATGTGCGGATGGGTCCTAGCTCTCCGCGACCGCGGGCGGGGAGTCGGGGCGCCGACTTGTGCTCCCGACCCAGGAGTCGGTGTGGGTACGGTGAAGCGGTGGTCCCCAAGCCGGCAGCCGACTCGTCTCGAGACGCATCGCTGTGCATCTTGGAGGTATGCGGTCAAGCGTTTCGTGTTATCGCCCTGGAGAATGGATACGAGTACGAGTTGCTCGCTGGCCACCCTCTCGGGCGCAGCGGGTTTGTGACAAAGTTGCACGGACCTGATGCGACGTTGACCCTCGAAGATCACGTTGATCTTCTCAAGGACTGGCTAGAGGACGATC
>JBHENV010000304.1:0-3323 GCA_046261895.1 Candidatus Limnocylindria bacterium | reverse complement strand
GGTGCCCCGCGCCCTGCTCGACGCCGGCGTGACGGACGTCCTGGCACCGATCCCGACCGTGGCCTCGTCGCTCTGGCACCCGGTGGTCGACGGTCGCAGCCTCGTGCTCTACCCGTTCGTCGCCGGCCGCAACGCGATGGTGGCCGGCCTGCCCAAGGAGGGCTGGCGCGCCTTCGGCACCGCCATGCGAGGGGTCCACGACAGCGGCCTCCACCAGCGGTTCGCCGATTCCCTGCCGGCAGAGACCTTCAGGCTGCCATCCGCAGCCATTGTGCGAGACGTCCTGACCCAGCAGCCCGCCGTGCTCTCGCCCGCGGCGGCCCGTCTCCAAGCGTTCCTCGATGGCCATGCCGGTCGCATCGGCGCCATGCTCGAGCGCGCTGAGGCGCTCGGCGCTCAACTGCGGCTCCGCACGTTCGACCACGTCCTCTGCCACGCGGACATCCACGCCGCCAACATCCTCGTCGCCGACGACGGGCGAATTCTGCTGGTGGACTGGGATGGACCGATGCTCGCGCCGCGCGAGCGTGACCTGTTGTTCGTCATCGGCTCACGCATCGCTCGCAGGGTGGAGCCGCACGAGGAGGCGTGGTTCTTCGCCGGCTATGGCGAGGTCGAGGTGGACCACGAAGCGATCGTCTACTACCGACACGAGCGCATCCTCGAGGACATCGGCGAGGCCGGCCGCAGCGTCTACGTCGATCACGCCGTGCCGGAGACCTCGCGGGCTGCCGAGGTTGACATGGTCGAGAGCTTCTTCGCGCCCGGTGCGGACGTGGACACGGTGGAGCGCCGCCGACCCGTGGCGCGGGGCTGACGACCAACGAGACCCCGATCGCCCGGCCTCCGGAACCACCTCACTTGTGGACGGGCACAACGCGAGCGAGGTACTGCTCCCTTGCCGTGAGCCCCGCGGTGCGGGTCGCCGTCTGACGGGTCTGCCGGTCAGCCACCCTTCGATACGTCAATGCGCCGTCGCGTGCGGCGAGGGGATCAGTCTACGGTCCCTGTGCGCGGCCGCCGGACGCGCACATTGAACCAGGGAGCCAACATGTTCATCGCTCGGATCTTCACGGCGGCGCTGCTGGTGCTCGTGCTGTCAGCGTGCGTCGGTGCCGGCGTGCCGCGTTCATCGGTCAGCTCGCCGCAGCCCGTGCCGGCGCTGCCATCAGCCGCGCCCTCGACTGAGCCGAGCGACGCGGCCGAGCCGAGCCCGACCGCATCGGCACCGACCGAGTCGGGAGAGCACGCCGCGACCGGCCTTGCGCTGGTGCAATTCCCCGGCGGCAACGACGATCCTGCCAGCCAGGTGTTCGTCGCCGCGCCGGACGGCAATCTGCGCCAGGTGACCGGCATGAGCGGCACGCTGCCGGGCGCGGCATGGCCGGTCTGGTCGCCGGACCGCAGCCAGATCACCTTCCAGGGCCCAAAGGTGGGCTCTCCCGGAGTCAAGGGGTTGATCGGCGTGGTCAATGCGGACGGCACCGGTGAGCGGTACCTCTCCGAGGGAACCAATCCGCGTTGGTCACCCGATGGCACACGGCTCCTGGTCGAGGAGGTCGACGACGTCACGTCCGAGCCGCCGTCCATGTTCATCGTCGATGTCGCCAGCGATGAGGTGACCGATATCGGCCAGGGCTTCAACCCCCAGTGGCTGGGTGACGGCGAGGTGGTCAGCTTCAACCGGGTCGTCGAGCAGAGCGGCGGAGCCTTTGCCAGCGTGCTCTTCACCATGTCGCTCGACGGCGGAGAGCCGGTCGAGATGGCCCCAGAGACGGACGCGTTCTGGTCGCCTGATGGGTCGTCCGTGCTGTTCGTGCGCGAGGGCAATATCACGCTGGCCGCCGCCGACGGCTCGAATCCCATGGATCTCGCCACCGGGTTCGCGCCGGTCTGGTCACCGGATGGCACGCGGGTGGTGTTCGCGTACGACCACGACCAGGACGGGACACCGATCCTGGCGGTCGTCGACCTCGAAGGCAGCGAGATCTGGTCCGGCGTGTCCGGCACCACTCCTACCTGGTCACCCGACGGCTCGCGGATTGCGATCGAGGTGCCCTATCCCGAAGCGTCGGTCCAGGTCCTGGACGCGGCCACCGGCGAGCTCCTGTGGGAGACGGTCGGAATGCATCCGGCCTGGTCGAACTAGCTTCGTGTGACGCCCGTCCCGTGCCACGGGGCTACCGGCAAAGATGCGCCCTTTCCGTGGCACGAGACCCATGGCACGGGGCCAACGACCAAGCGCGTCCGTTCACGGGCCAAATCCTCGCGGCACGGGTCAGGGAGCACGTAAGCCGCCTCCGGTTGCCCGTTCAATGGTCGTTAGCCCCGTGCTGCGGGTCATCACGCTCGCAAGACCGCCGGGTCCACGCGCCACGACCCATGGCCGCGGTCGTGCGTGTCATATGATTCGGTTCATGCCGATAGGGCGGTTGCCCGTCGCGGTCCCGAGCGTGTAAACGGTGGCGCCGATCCTCCTCCAGATCGGGCCATTCACGCTCTATACGCACGACCTCTTCACGGTCGTCGGCGTCCTCGCCGGCCTGGCGCTCTACTACCGCGCGCTGCGACGGGACCGCGTGCTGGATGGGCGGATCGTCCTCGTCAGCCTGGCCGCCATCGCCGGCGGCGCGGTCGGCGCACGGCTCATCACGAGCTGGGAGATCTTGGACGAGGTCGCCGCCGCGGACCTGCCGCTGACCTACGTGATCACCCACGGGCCGCGCAGCATCGTCGGCGGGCTGGCCGGCGGCTATCTCGCGATCGTGCTGACCAAGCGGGCGATGGGCTACACGCTGTCGACCGGCGACTATTACGCCGCCGCGATTCCGCTGGCGCTGGCGATCGGGCGGGTCGGTTGCTTCCTGTCGGAGCTGCCCCTCGGCACCCCGACCGACCTGCCCTGGAGCATGACCGTCTCCTCCGAGGCCGCCGCCTCATTCCCGCGCTGTCCCGGCTGCGAAGGACCGATGCACCCTAGCATGCTCTACGAGATCGGCTTCCACCTCGCCGCATTCGGGTTGATCGTCAGGCGGGGGCCGCTGCTGCCGATTCGCGGCGACACGCTCAAGGCGTACCTTTTGGCCTACGGCCTCTTTCGATTCGGCGTGGAGTTCGTGCGCGGCAATGAGGTGCAGGCGTGGGGTCTGACAGGACCGCAGATCGTGCTGATCCCGCTCATTGGCCTGTTGGTCATCCACTTTGTCCGCCGCCTGCGCTCTGGCGCGTATCGGCTGCCCATCCCCGAACCGGCAATCGCACACGGAGGCTGACCGATGGATCCGCGCATCGCCGATTTCATACGCGCCAACCGACGCCGCTAC
>JBHENV010000303.1:0-3432 GCA_046261895.1 Candidatus Limnocylindria bacterium | reverse complement strand
GACCCCTCGCATGGCGGTGCCGAAGGCGCGCCAGCCCTCCTTGGGCAGGCCGGCCACCATCGCGTTGCGGCCGGCGACGAACGGGTAGAGCACGAGGCTGCGACCGTCGACCATCGGGTGCCAGAGCGAGGCGGCCACTGTCGGAATTGGTGCGAGGACATTCATCACGCCGGCGTCGAGCAGGGCGCGGGGCACCTCGAGCGGCGCAAGCCGCGGCGGCTCGAGCCGAACCTTCAGGAAGTAGCGGCCGTCGCCGGCGGCAACGTCATACGAGGCGGCGCGCATGTCGTAGCCGGGCACGAAGATGAAGTCGGAAGCTTCGGCGCCCCAGCCGGCCCGCAGCTCGGCAGCCAGTTCGGCGTTGTCGAATCCCGGGTCCTCGAGCACGCTCGTACGGTACTCCGCGGCTATCCACCGGGCGGGTGTATCGGCCAATCATTGGCCGATTAGCCATCGGGTGGGTGGATCAGCCGGGCAGCGGGCCGCGCGCTTGGCCGCCGCAACCACCACCGGCACGTTTGGCCACTCAATGGCCGATACACCCCACGGATGGGTGCGCCACGGCGTGGGGACGCTCAGGGAGTGAGCACGGTACGGCTCAGCCTGAGCTGTCGAGGGCGCCGGCGATCGTCCGCCGGGCCGCTTCCACCCGATCCAGGCCTGCGAAGCCGTCGCGGACGACCGCCTCGCGCACGGCCTCCTCGGTTCGAGCTCGGATCCGCCCCGCCACTCGCCGCCCGACGAACGCCGCGTGGAGGCCGAGCAGCCAGCCGAGCACCGCGCTCGCCAGCACCGAGCCGGCGAGGAGTGCGAGCGGCATGGGGATCGGGCCGAGCAGCGGCACCTCGAGGGCCGAGACCGGCACGCCGCCACCGGCGACGAAGAGGGTCACCAGCCAGGCAACGGCGAAGACGAGAATGGCGCCCAGGATCAGCTGCACGGCGCCGATCACCGGCCACAGCGGCGAGCGCGGGATCTCCAGCGAGCCGGCCGCCGTCGCGGTCACCCGGTCCAGCACCCGGGCCAGGTCATGCTCGGCCGAAGGCGCGCCAATCGACTCCAGCACGGGGCCGCGGCCCGACGGCGGCAGGGTTGCGGCGGCCTCGACCATCGCGGCACGGACCGGGTTGAGGACCCGGCCCAGCGCACCGCGGTTGCGCCAACCGGCGAGGTAGGCGGCCGGATCCGCGCGCCGCCTGCGCTGCCCCGTCAGCGAGCCGACGAGCGCGACCACCCGTCCCAGGAACGACCCGCCGCCGGCCCGTGCCCTGTGCAGCACCGCAGATCGGACCTGTCGAGCCAGGCCCGGCGGGTCGATCAGGGTGAGCGCACCGTCGACGGCCTCAGCGACCAGCTGCTCGCGTCGCTCCGGCGACAGCATCGGCCTGAAGCCACCGCCGGGATCCAGCCCGGCACCCCGTGCCAGGCGTTCGGCGGCCTGCGCGCGGTCCGCTTCCAGCTTGCCCGCGACGATCATCTTGGCGTGCGCTGCCTCGGCGATCTCCCAGCGGAGGCGATCGATTCCCTCGCCGCTCAGCGCGGACACGACGTTGAGCGCCGGGCGGGCGATGCCGTCGGTCACCAGGCGCCTGCGGAGGTCATCCACGACCGTCCGTAGCGCGTCATCGGTCAGGCGGTCCGCCTTGTTGAGGACGAACCGGAGCCGATCCGCATGCGCAGTGAGGCTGCGCCAATAGGAATGGATCCGCTCGTCGTCGTACTTCTCCGGATCCACGACCCAGGTAACCGCGTCGATCCGCGGCAGCAGCAGATCCACCAGGGAGCGGTGCTCGCCGCGCACCGAGTCGACGTCCGGCAGATCGAGAATGGCGACATCGGCCAGCGTGCTGTCCTCGTGGGTGACCAGATTCTCGACCTCGAGCCACTCCAGCAGCGGAAGCAACTCGCCACGACGCTCCCGGCCGGCCCAGGCCACCGGACGGTCCGTCGTGGGCCGCACGGCGCGGGCCTCGCTGACCACCGTCCCGGCCAACGCGTTGAGGACCGATGACTTCCCCACCCCCGTGCCACCGGCCAACGCCATGACATACACGGAGCCACCGAAGCCCGCTCGCTGCGCGACGCGGCGCTCCACGTGCGCGGCCGCATCCGCTTCCTCTTCCAGGCCGATCGAGCGCGCCGCGTCGACCGCACTTCGAAGGCGTGCCAGCCGCACGTCGAGCGGACCGCCCTCGATCACTCGGCCACCAGCTGCGCCACGCGTCGGGCGGCGTCTCGCAGCTCCATCGCGAGGTTCGGATCGCCGGTGCTGCCGAGCGCGGCCGCATACCGATCCCGCTCGTCCCCGAAGGCGGCGTCGAGCAGAACGCCGAGCTCCTGGCGCGCGTTGCTGACGAAGGCGGCCACGTTGGCCTCGCCGAAGATCGCCTCGAGCAGCTTCTGGTTGACGACCGCGGTTGCCGCCGTGATGCCGACCTCCGCGCCCGTAAGTCCGCCGGTATGGACGAAGACCGCCAGCACGGCGCTGGTGCCGACCGCGTTGACGCCGATACTCGCCACCTGCGCCCAGCCCTTGCGCCGAGCCCCCATCTCGCGGATCCGCTCGCCGATGGCCGCGGCCCAGTCCTCGAGGTCGCCGGTGAGCCGGGCGCCGAGGGCCGGCGAGGCTCGCCACAGGCCGTCGTCGGCGGCCAGCGCCAGCGCTCCGTATCGATCGGCTGACCATGCCGTCGCCGTGCGCTGCGCGGCGGAGTCGGCGTGCTGGACGCTGAGCGCCACCAGGTCGGCGAAGGCGGCGTCCCGCACCTCGGTGGCTGGGGCCGGCGGACCGGGCTGCACCAGGCTGCGCAGCGTCGCCGTGATGCGGCCGATCCCCTGCGCCAGGAAGCGGGCGACCTGGCCCGCGCCGATGAAAGCCTGCCACTGGCGCAGCACCTCGGCGCGCATGAAGGTGCCCTGGCTCAGCTCTTCGCCGAGCGCCGTGCGGCTGGCGGAGTAGGCCCGGTCCGCCGCGGCCCGCAGCTCGGCGACCGCCTGCTGCTCCTCGTCGATCTGTGACGCGATCTCCTCGATCGACTCCGGCACGCCGCGCAGTGCGCCGGCCAGGCCTCGTCGCGCCAGCTCGCGGCGCTCCTCGCCCGACGCGACCAGCCGGTCGAGCGCCTCGCGCACGGGACGCACCGCGCCGCCGTCGAGGGCATCGCGCTCCGGGTCGAGCGCACCCTCGGGGACCGCCACCACCTCCAGCGAGCCGGATGCTGCCTGCTCGGTGACGCCGCCGCGCTGCAGGAGCGCTCGGTAGTCCCGCATGACCGATTCGGCGTCCTCGACACCGGGCGGCAACCTGTTGAGCACCGTCAGCAGCGGGACGCCGCGCTGGCGTACGCGCCCGAGCACCTCCCACGGCACCTGGTCTGCGTAGCGGGTGGCGGTCGTCACGAAGATCACCAGGTCGGCGACCTCGAGGAGGCC
>JBHENV010000302.1:0-2695 GCA_046261895.1 Candidatus Limnocylindria bacterium | reverse complement strand
GTTCGAAGGGCTCTGGGGCAGCGGGCTCTCCATCTCCGCGTCGATGGGCGTGCGCGACAACAACGAGATGAGCTGGACCCAGGTCATCGACCTGGTCGAGTTCATCGGCGATGCGGTGAAGATCCCGATCCTCCTGGACGGTGATACCGGCTACGGCAACTTCAACAACATGCGGCGCCTGGTTCGGAAGCTCGAGACGCGCGACATCGCCGGCGTGTGCATCGAGGACAAGCTCTTTCCGAAGACCAACAGCTTCATCGGTGAGAGCCAGCCGCTGGCCGACATGGACGAGTTCTGCGGGAAGATCAAGGCGGGGAAGGACGCCCAGCTCGACGACGACTTCAGCATCGTGGCTCGCGTCGAGGCCCTCATCGCCGGCTGGGGCCTGTCCGAGGCGCTCAAGCGAGCCGAGGCATACCGGCGCGCCGGAGCCGATGCGATTCTCATCCACAGCAAGCATTCCAAGCCGGACGAGATCCTCGCGTTCATGAAGGAATGGGGCAACCGCGGCCCGGTCGTCATCGTGCCGACCACCTACTACAGCACGCCGACCGAGGCGTTTCGGGAGGCGGGCGTCAGCGTCGTCATCTGGGCCAATCACCTCATGCGCAGCTCGCTGACGGCGATGCACCAGACGGCGCAGCAGATCAGGGAAGAGGAGAGCCTGATCAACGTGGAGGATCGGATTGTGACGGTGAAGGAGGTCTTCCGGATCCAGGGCGCGAGCGAGCTCGAAGAGGCCGAACGGCGCTACCTGCCGGTTCGGGAGGAGGCGCCGCATGCGCTCATCCTGGCCGCCGGACGCGGCAAGGAGCTCGGCGTCCTGACGGAGGACCGGCCAAAAGCGATGGTCGAGATCGCCGGCAAGCCCCTCCTCGAACGCACCGTGGACACGCTCAACAGCATCGGCATCAAGGAGATCACCGTCGTGCGCGGGTACCGAAAGGAGGCGATCGACCTCCCCAACCTCAGGTACGTCGACAACGACGAGCATGCCGGGACGCAGGAGGCCTTCTCGCTCTTCACCGGCCTCGAGCGGCTCTCGGGGTCCGTGCTCGTGGCATACGGCGACGTCCTGTTCCAGAAGTTCATCCCCATGGACCTGTTCGAGTCGAGCTCCGACTTCTGCATCGCGGTCGATCCCGCGTGGAAGGGCGGTCCGAACGAGGATCGTTATCGCGACCTGGTCACCTGCGACCGTCCCTTTCACTGGAGCGAGTTCGATCAGCGCAGCCGCCTCATCAAGATGAGCACGGATCTGTCCGCCGATACGGTCCACGGCGAATGGATCGGCCTGCTCAAGATGAGCGCCTCTGGCGTGGAGCAGCTGCGGGCGCTCGGCGCATCGGTCACCGATGCGGCGCAGCTCCGTTCCATGCGCATGGCGGACGTCTTCGACCTGCTCATCGCCAACGGCAGGCAGGTGGAGGTGGTGTACATCCGCGGCCACTGGCTGGACGTGGACGACATGCGCGACGTCGTGGCTGCCTCGAACTTCGGTGGCGCGGGCCAGTACGGGTGACGGCGTGAAGGCGATCATCCTCGCAGCCGGGCGCGGAAGCCGGCTCGGTCACCTCACGCGTGATCGCCCGAAGTGCACGCTGGAGATCGCGGGTCGGTCGCTGCTGGACCGGCAGCTCGACACGTTCCGGGCGCTCGGCATCAATGACATCACGATCGTTACCGGCTATCACGCCGAGCAGCTCCAGCGACCGGGCGTCAAGACGCGGCACAACGACGACTACCCGAACAACAACGTGCTGCTCTCGCTCATGTACGCCGCCGACGATCTCGATGACGACGTCATCATCAGCTACTCCGACATCGTGTACGGCCGGGAGATCCTGGAACGACTGCTGGAGGCCAGGGGCGACATCCTCGCCGTATGTGACGCAGACTGGGAGCGGGTCTACGTCGGCCGGGTCGACCACCCCATCGAGCAGGCGGAGAAGGTCATCACCGAAGGGTCGGTCGTGCGCCGGATCGGCAAGCACCTCGACGACGACGGGGCCGACGGCGAGTTCATCGGTCTGCTGCGGCTGTCGCGCAATGGCGCGAACGCCCTTCGAACCACCTTCGACGAGGTTGCGGCGCACCATGCCGGGGCACCGTTCCAGGCGGCCAAACGCTTCGAGATCGCGTATCTGACCGATATGCTCCAGGAGCTGATCGACCGCGGGCATGAGGTGCGACCGGTCGTGATCCGGGGCGGCTGGCGCGAGATCGATACCATCGAGGATTTCCGCAAAGCTGGAGGTGACGTGACTACCGACGTGCGCACGGGGGAGAACTTCCGGGCCATCCTCAACGACCTGAAGCGGCGACCCGAGGACGCCGCCGCCGAGCTCGGCGTCGCCGTGGCGGAGATCGAACAGATCATCGGGGGTGAGCGGCCGCTGCCGCCCGAGCTGGTCGAGCGTGCGACGGCAACCTGGCCGGTGAGCCCGCGAGACTTCTACCTGCTCCGCGACGACGCACCCACCGGCGTACGCATCCACCGTGCGGCCGACTCGGAGCGAAGCAGCCGCGTCATGAGCCGTGCCGGCAGCGACTACTACGAGTACCGCGACACGGCGATGAGCTCGCTGGCGCAGTTCCGTCCCGAATGGATCAAGGAGCTCTGCATCGTCGACGACGACGATCCGGAGAACGCGGCCGTCCAGTGGAACAATGGCCACTTCCTCCACCAGTTCAC
>JBHENV010000301.1:0-2742 GCA_046261895.1 Candidatus Limnocylindria bacterium | reverse complement strand
CATCGACCGTCTCCTGGGTGGTGGACGTGTAGAGCGTGATGGTTTCGGATCCGGCTGCGGATGCTGGATCCGAGGCCGGTGCCACCCCACCGCAGGCGCTGAGCGCCAGCACAAGGACGGCCATGGGGCCGAGTCGTCTGGTCATGAAGTCTCCTGGTCGAAGCGGAAGTCGTCTCGGCCGGCGTTGGCCGGCTTCTACGCTTGGCCGGTATGGAGTGCGCCTATCGGCCCTCGTGCACCTCCCTCGCGTCAACCCATGACGGTCGCGGGGCCCGGGTGGGCAACGCGGCGGTTGGTGATGTCCAGCTGGAGGAGCGTGAAACGACGCAGATTGGTGAGCTGACGGCGGCTGAGCCGGTCGCAGACCCATCCCCAATGCATCGATATCCACTCTCCGGGATGCAGGTCGCCGATGAAGCCGATGCCGCCGAAGGCGGCCGTCACCGTTTCCGTCTGGTATTCGCCCAGGCTCAGCAGCGTGCCGTCGAAGGTGAGCGGGCGCGAGGCTACGGTGACCTGGTCCCCATCAACGGCCACGACCTTGCCCCACCGGATCCGGCAGCGCTGGAGAACCTCGAGCGGCCGTTCATCACGGTCAGAGCCGAGCATCCCGACCCACGGGTAGACACCGAACACGTGGAAGCTGTGATTCGGAACCGCGCCGACAGGGATCGCCTCGGCCAGGAAGCCCCACGAGCCCCCGGCGCGCCGGCGGAAGCGCTCGGTCAGCGAGGCTCCGAAGCTGCGCATGTCGATCCGATCCAGCAGCGAGCTGCCCAGCCAGTAGGCCTCCACCACGCGGCGATCGAGCGGCTCGGCGATCCCGAGCGAGCCGGCGATGAGCTCGAGGTACGGCCACGCGCCGGTGAAGCCGCGAGCGAGCTGCGCCAGACCCGGATCCACGACCCCGGCGGCGCCGTACTGCAGCACCGCCTGGTGGTCGGTCGGCCCGCAGTAGCCGAGCGAGTTGGGAGGGTACGCATATCGAGCGAAGACCGTGGCGCCGTCGGCGGGAACGGGCGGATCACCATTCGCGATCCGCACGGCATCCGCCGGCAGGACGGTGGGCGGCGGGCCGGTCGCGACGCCCGGGTTCACGCGCCGCCCAGTCCCAACTGCGGGCCGATGTCGTCGAGCGCGATCATGGCATCGCGCGCCTCCTCCGGCCTCATCGTCTGGAGGGCGAACCCCATGTGGATCAGGATCCAGTCTCCCGGTCCGGCCTCACCCCTGTCGAGCATGCCGAGGTTGATCGCTCGCGGCACACCGCTGACGTCCACGGTGGCGAGGTCGGGATGCGTCGGATCCAGCGCGACGATCCTTCCGGGGATGCCGAGGCACATCGATCAGGCTCCGCCGCTCACCGGCACCGGCTGGCTGAACTCGAGCGATTCGAGCATCAACTCGTCGCCCTCGACCGGCACGACCTCGAGCGTCGCATCGGCGAGCACGGTATCCATGGTCAGAACCTGAAATGCCTGTTCGAGCGCCTCCCGATCGGCGGCATGGTGTCCCCCGACCCTGACGCGGACGCGGACCGGCCGGCGACCGGCGGCCCGACGCAGCGCAGCGTCCACGATCCCCTCGCAGAGCCCCACCTCATGCATGCGCGATCACATCCTCCGGATGCGCAGATATCGGACGATGTCGGGCAGCGTGATCAGCAGCAGCAGGACCCCCACCACGACGACGAGACCAATGATGAACAAGTACCACTCCACGTCCTCACCTCCTGGGTGACTTCACATGTTCCGCATCCGGAGATAGCGCGCGATGTCCGGCGCCGATGCGACAAGGCTCGCCAGCGCGGTCGCAACGACCGCGGCGACTACCGTGATGCCGATGATGCGCGCAACGATTGCCATTAGGGTCTCTCCTCTTCTTCAGCCGATGGCGGCCGGTGAAATGGGCCGCAGCCGGCCCGGGTCCTTGACGAGCTCGAGCACTGCATCGACCGCGCCATCCACGGCGGCGGCGACCACCGGGCTCAACCCGATCTCCTCCTCGAGCGTCGCCGGCTCGCAGCCGACGAGCACGATGCGCAGATCGGTGCGGCCGAGGCCGCGAACCTGGGCGATGACCTGCTGCGGATCCATGCTGTGCGCGTCGGCTGGTCCGGCAGCCACGTCACTCTCGCCGATCTCGATCAGGTACAGCGTGCCCGGCTCGCCGCCCTGCGGCGTGGCGTCGACGAGGACGAGGGCCTCGTACCCCTCGAGCAGCTCGTAGGCGAGGTGGATGCCGCGGATCCCGAAGTCCTCCGCGCTGACGTCGTCGGGCAGCTCGCGATCGACGAGGCGGCGCGCGACCTCGCAGCCGAAACCATCGTCGCTGTTGAAGATGTTGCCGATGCCCGCGACGAGCACGCGCTTCGTCATCAACTCATCTCCGCCGCGGGCTCGAGTTCGGTCGGGCGGAAGTAGAGGTACCGCCCCACCCAGGCGTGCTCCTCGGACGCCGGATCGTCAACCAGGGTGATCGCCACGTAGGGTTCGTCCTCGAGCGTCTCCCACACACCCTCGATCCGTCCGATGCGTCCGGCGAGGAACATGTCCATGCTGTCGCCGCGCGGTCCCGGCCTCAGCCGCACCATCGCGCCGCGGCCGACTTGCGTCCCACCGACATCGACCATGGCGGCATGGGGGTCGACCCGCGCCTCGGGCTCCCAGAACGGAGCGTCGGGGCTGAACGGATCAACGAGCGTCGCGGGGGCCGGGTCGGGCGCGACCGCCGGCGACGGGT